>JAJZMN010000213.1 GCA_021850345.1 Actinomycetes bacterium
TGCCACTCCGTCGCGTCGCAGGGCAGCCAGCCGCTCAACGCTGCCCCCTCGGAAAGCTCCCCCTTGCGGTCATCGCAGCTTCGCCAGCGCCTCGTTGAGCTGGAGCACGTTCACGAACGGGGAGCCGAGGAAGCCCAGCTCTGGGCCCTGGGTTTCCCGGGCGACGAGCGCTCGGAGCCGCGCGGGATCGATGCCGGTCGCCTTCGCCACCATGGGAATCTGGACAAGCGCGTCCTTGGGGGTGATGTCCGGGTCGATGCCGCTCCCCGACGTGGTGACGAGGTCCGTGGTGGGGTCGACGCCGACCTTGTGCCAGGCGACCACGAGTGCGTGCACGTCTGCACGCGGCGCCGCTGAGCTTGGACGGAGGTTCGTCGGGGCCGACTCCCCCCGGGTGCCGTTCGCGACGAGTGGGTTATCGGCGTCGGGCCGGCCGTGGAACCACTGCGGATCGAGGATCTTCTTGGCCGAGTACCCGTTCCAGTTCTGGCCGATGATCGCCGACCCGTTCTTCGTGATCGACCCGTTCGCCTGGAACGGAAAGAGCGCCTGGGCGACTCCGGTCCCGGCGAGCCCGTACGCGAAGCCGAAGATGGCGGTGAGCACCAGCGCGAGAAGGAGCGATCTTCGCAGGTAGCCGAGCATGCAGGACCTCCTCAGTACCAGTGGACCGCAGTGAGGAACAGGTCGATCAGCTTGATCCCGATGAACGGCACGACGATCCCGCCGACCCCGTAGATCCAGACGTTGCGGCGCAGGATCGCCTGTGCGCCGCTGGGACGCCACTTCACCCCGCGAAGCGCGAGGGGGATCAGCGCCACGATCACGAGCGCATTGAAGATGACCGCGGACAGGACGGCCGAAGTCGGGTTGTGCAGCCTCATGATGTTGAGTGCGTTGAGCTGCGGATAGGTGGCGACGAAGAGCGCGGGGATGATCGCGAAGTACTTGGCGATGTCGTTGGCGATCGAGAACGTCGTCAGCGACCCCCGGGTGATCAACAGCTGTTTGCCGATCTCGACGATTGTGATGAGCTTCGTGGGGTTGGAGTCGAGGTCGACCATGTTCCCGGCTTCTTTCGCCGCCGTCGTCCCCGTGTTCATCGCGACACCGACATCAGCCTGTGCGAGCGCCGGCGCGTCGTTGGTGCCGTCACCGGTCATCGCGACGAGGCGACCGCCCTCTTGCTCTGCCTTGATGAGCTCGAGCTTCGTCTCGGGCGTCGCTTCGGCGAGGAAGTCGTCGACTCCTGCCTCCTGGGCGATCGCCGCGGCGGTGAGCGGATTGTCTCCGGTGATCATGACCGTGCGGATGCCCGCCGCTCGCATGTCGTCGAACCGCTCGCGGATGCCCTCTTTCACCACGTCCTTCAGTTCGATGACGCCCAGGACGTCGGCGCCGTCAGCGACGACGAGCGGCGTCGCTCCCTGGCGCGCGATCGAATCGACGACGCCGTCGAGGCCGTTCGGCACGGTGCCCCCCTGCTCGGTGACCCAGCGACGAACAGCCTCCGCGGCGCCCTTGCGGATCTTTCGACCGTCGAGGTCGAGCCCCGACATGCGCGTCGTGGCGGAGAACGGCACGAACGCGTGGGCTCCGGTGAGCTCGCGCTCCCGGATGCCGAAGCGCTCCTTCGCGAGGACGACGATCGAGCGACCTTCGGGCGTTTCGTCGGCCAACGAGGCCAGCTGGGCAGCGTCGGCGACCTCCTCTTCGGTGTGGGAGCCCGCCGGATGGAAGCTGTCCGCCATGCGGTTGCCGAGCGTGATCGTCCCGGTCTTGTCCAAGAGCAGGGTCTGGACGTCGCCCGCCGCCTCCACCGCCCTGCCGCTCATCGCGAGCACGTTGCGTTGGACGAGCCGGTCCATGCCTGCGATCCCGATCGCCGAGAGCAGCGCGCCGATCGTGGTCGGGATGAGGCAGACGAGCAGCGCGACGAGCACCACGACCGAGACCGTCGCGCCGGCGTAGTGGCCGAAGGGACGAAGCACGACGACCACGGGGATGAACACGATCGTGAGCACCGACAAGAGGATCGTGAGCGCGATCTCGTTGGGCGTCTTCTGGCGGTTCGCTCCCTCCACGAGCGAGATCATCCGGTCCATGAACGTCTTGCCGCGCTCGGCCGTGATCCGCACGACGATGCGGTCCGACAGCACCTTCGTACCGCCCGTCACCGCGGAACGGTCCCCGCCCGACTCGCGGATGACAGGCGCCGACTCCCCGGTGATGGCCGACTCGTCGACAGACGCGACCCCCTCGACGATCTCCCCGTCGGAGGGAATGAGGTCGCCGGCCTCGCACACGACGAGGTCCCCCTTCGTGAGGTCGGCCGCGAGCACGCGGGACTCCTCGCCGTTCGCGTCCAGGCGCCGGGCCTCGGTCTCCGATCGCATCCGCCGCAACGTGTCCGCCTGCGCCCGGCCACGGCCCTCGGCCATGGCCTCGGCGAAGTTGGCGAAGAGCACGGTGAGGAAGAGCCATGCGGTGATCGACCAGGCGAAGAGCGTGGGGTGGGCGATCGACTCGGCCAACGTCACCACCGTGCCGATCAGCACGATGAACATCACCGGGTTCTTCACCTGTACCCGTGGGTCGAGCTTCTTTACGGCCTCGCCGCTGGCATAGCGAAGGATCTCTCGGTCGAAGAGGCTCCGTTGCCCCGCGACGCCCCTGGCGCTCGGCTTGCCGGCACCGGTGGGCGCGGGGAGTGGCGCGGCGGTGGCGGTTTCGGTCACGAGAAAAGCCTCCGGGACGCGTATGTCGCGAGGTGCTCGAGCGAGATCCCGAAGAACTTGCCGTGGGACAACTGCTCCACGATCGGACCGAGCGACACCGCCGGGAAGAAGGTGAGGCCGCCGACGATGAGGATCACCCCGATCAAGAGCCCGACAAACATGGTGTTGTCGGTGCGGAACGTGCCCGCCGACGCCGGCACGAGGTTCTTCGCCGCGAGTGCCCCGGCCAGCGCAAGGGTGGGCACGATGATGGCGAAGCGCCCCATGAGCATGGCGATGCCGCCGGCGACGTTGTAAAAGGCGTGGTTGCCTGTCAGCCCGGCGAAGGCCGAGCCGTTGTTGTTCGCCTGCGAGGTGAAGGCGTAGAGGATCTCGCTGAAACCGTGCGGCCCGGCGTTGAGCGGACCGGCTCGCCCGGCATGGATCGAGACGGCGATCCCCGTGAGCACGAGGACCGTGATCGGCATGACGAGAATGCCGAAGCCCGCGAGCTTCACCTCCCGGGCCTGGATCTTCTTGCCGAGGTACTCGGGCGTCCGGCCGATCATGAGGCCGCCGATGAAGACCGCCACGATGGCGAACAGGAGGATCGTGTAGAGGCCGCTCCCCACTCCACCGGGCGATACCTCACCCAACATCATGCCGGTGAGCAGCCCGAAGCCCCCCATCGGGTTGTACGAGTCGTTGGACCCGTCGACCGATCCGGTGGAGGTCTGGGTGGAGGTGACGTCGTAGAGGGCGGACTGCGTGTCGCCGAAGCGCACCTCCTTGCCCTCCATGTTCCCGGTGGGCTGGTGCACCACCCCCGCGGCGGCCACCGCCGGGTTGGGCTGGTGCTCGGCGTAGGAGGTGAACGCGGTCCACGCGCCAAAGATGATGGTCATCGCGGCGAGCACGGCGACGCCCTGGCGGAGCGCGCCCACCATCTTGCCGAACACGTAGGTGAGGGCGACAGGAATGCAGAGGATGAGCGCCATCGAGAGCAGGTTCGTGAGGCCCGTCGGGTTCTCGAATGGATCCGCACCGTTGGCGTTGAAGAACCCGCCCCCGTTGGTACCGAGCTGCTTGATGGCCTCCATGAAGCCGACGGGACCCCGGGGGATCGTCTGGGTCACGCCGTTCAGGGCGTCGTGGATGTTGGCGGGACCGGCCAACGTCTGCACCGCTCCTTGCCCCACGAACACGATGCCGAAGACGAAGGCGATCGGGAGCAGCACGTAGAGGCATCCGCGTACCGTGTCGACCCAGAAGTTGCCGATCGTCGGCGATCCCTTCCTCGCGAATCCGCGGATGAGGGCGACGGCCACCGCGACACCTACTGCTGCCGAGACGAACTGCTGCACCATGAGGGCGCCCATCTGGGAGAAGTAGGACATCGTCGTCTCGCCGGCGTAGTTCTGCCAGTTGGTGTTGGTGAGGAACGACACGGCGGTGTTCCACGACAGCGCAGGGGGAACCGCGCCCAGATGCTGAGGGTCCAGGGGGAAGGACCCTTGGAGTCGGAAGATCAGGTACTCGAAGAAGAAGAAGACCGCCGAGAAGACGAGGAGGGAGGTGGCGTAGCGCTTCCAGGTCTGCTCGCGGTCGGGCGCGGTGCCGATCAGCCGGTAGATCGGGCGCTCGAGGAAGCCGAGGAAGTGCACGCGTGTCTCGTACACGGCCACCATGTAGGCGCCGAGGAAGCGCCACGCGATCGCCACGAGCACGACGAGCGCGACGATGGTCCAGGCGAAGTCCATGTCCGCCTCAGAACCACTCTGGCTTGAACAGCGCCACGCCGACGTAGACGAACACGGCGATCGAGACCGCCAGCAGGATGCCGTCGGTGATGCTCACACCCGCTCCAGTGCCCAGACGAGCCCGAGCATGGCGGCGAAGAACGCCACCGTGCCTATCACCGCGAAGAAGTCACCCATGCGGCCAGTCAACCGGTCGGGTCGTCAATGCAACGTGGACGTTGCCGGGCTGCGCATCAACAATTCGTGAACGTCGTGACCACTCACCCTCGGCGGTGTCGGGCTCGCCGAGTGTCGAGTTCGCCGAGTGTCGGGTTCGCCGAGTCTCTAGGCTGTCGATGATGCAAGTCCGGGGGCGCCGGCCGGTCCGCGGGCTCGTCCGCGTGCTCGTCCGCGTGCTACCCGGGCTGTTGGCGCTTCTCGCCTTCGCTGCGTTCATCGGGTGGGAGAGCGTGCAGGGGCGCTACTCCACGGCCTCCCACGCGAGCGTGCTCGCGGTGATCGGCGTGATGCTCGTGCTCGCGTCGATGGCCGGCCGTGCCAGGCAGCGTGTGCGCAGCCGGACATGGCTACTCGCCGCCGCACGCGCCCCTCGCAGGCTCCTGCGCGACGCCCCTCGGTCCGCCGCCGCCGCGGGAACCCTCGTGTGGGTGGTCTTGATCTTGGCCACGATCGCCTGGGACGCGACGAGCTTCGCGGAACAGCGGCACTCGCTGCCGACGCTCAGCCGCCTCTTCGGCAGCCTGACGGCCCACGACTGGGGCAGGGCGCTCGTGTTCGCTGCCTGGCTCGCCCTCGGCCTCTATCTCGCAATCGGCTGGCGACTGCCCGTCGGGGAGGCACGCACCGACCGGTTGCGCGCTGACGCGTCCCACCGCGTTGCCCGGCAGCCGGCACGTCCGACGACAGGGCCAGCACGTCCGACGACAGGGCCGGCACGTCCGACGACAGGGCCGGCACGTCCGACGACAGGGCCGGCACGTCCGACGACAGGGCCGGCACCTCCGACGACAGGGCCGGCCGAGTGGACGGAGACCCTCGAGTGAGCGTCGGCGCCGTGGTCTGGGTGGCCATCGGCACGGTGTGGGTGCTTTCGCTGCTCGCCGGACGCCTCGTGGGGCCGATTCCCGGAATCAGTGCCGTCGTCCGTGCCTTCCTCGGGTCCTGGTTCGGGCGGATGGTCGCACTCGCCGCGTGGGCGGAGGCCGGCTGGCACCTGTTCGGTCAGCGGCCGTAAGGCGGGGATGTGGAGAGCACGACGCGGATCCTCTCCACCCCCGACGCGACGCTCTCGACCTCTCGCACGGCGTCCGAGGCCAGCTCACCCGCCCGTACGCCGGTCGTTGAGCTCGCCGACGCCAGTGCCGCCTTGCGGATCGCCGACGAAGCCGCAAGCGCGTCGCCGACCTGACTTCGCACCTCGGCGACTTCGGGTGTGGACGGGGGCATGCCCGCAGCGACGGCAAGCAATCGGTCGAGCTCCTCGGCCGTCGCGCGAAGGCGACGGTTGAGACTTCGCAGCTCGCCGATCGGGCCGCCCACGGCGGCTTCTGCGCCCTTGAGCGCCCGTGTGGCGTCCGTCACGGACTGCCACAGCTCGTAGCGCCAGCGCGACGGGCCGCCACGGCCACCGTTCGCCCGCCATGAAGCGATCCACGAGAGTCCCGCCCGAATGTCCGCCCGTGCGCGCAAGGCTCGCCAGCGAGCCCGAACCCGGTGCACGACGACGAGCACCCCAGCCAGGAAAAGGGCGCCGAGACCTGCGAGCACCACCCCCAGGTGCGACACGAACGGAGCGAGGAACGCACCCACGCTCGGAGTATACGGCCGGGTTCCGCAGCGGCTCCGGCGATCCACCGCACGGCCACTGACACCAAGAAGACTCGCGGGGATGCACACAGTCCGAGGAGCACCTGGCCCGTCCGAGGACCGCTGCAAGCCGCCGAGCGCGCCGGAGGCCATCGCCGGCGGCGAGCGCTCGCCCCAGGCGACGTTCGCCTGGTGCCCCATGTGCGACGGGCCTCTCGCCCCCGAGCACGCTCACTTCCGTTGCGCCGAATGCGGCTGGCGCGACAGCTGCTGCGACTGAGCTCGACAGGCGCTCCGACTGAGCGCGACAGCGGCTGCGACTGAGCCGCGCACGCAGGCGTCGACATTCACCGCCGCGGGATGCCCGGCGGGCTTGGTGCCGATCGGCCAGCTCCTCAGGCCTGGGGCATCGGTGCTGTGTGCCCGGCGAGCGCACCGTGCTCATCGGTGCGCCGGAGGCCGAGTCGCGCCTCGCGCTCGAGCCGTTCGCGGCGTGCCGGCACGACGATCGACTGGTTCCGCACGTGCACGAACCAGGCCGTCATCGCGATGACGCCCAGGATGCCCATGCCGACGAGTCCCAGGAAGATGAGCAGCCCGAGCGTGAGGTAGGCGTTGTTCGGCCCGACGACGCGCTTTCCGAGGATCCACGTGATGAGCGCCATCATGAAGAACTCGAGCCCCCACCAAGAGCTGAACATGATGACCGCGGCGCGCGCGGTGCGGCGATAACCGCCAGACAGTGAGCGCAGGGGCCCGGGGATGACCGCCCCGCCGATTACGAGGAAGACGACCAGGACACCTCCGGCGACCACCGCTGGCCACCAGGTGTCCGTGTAGACGCCGAGGACGGCGAAGGACATCGAGCACGCGAAGACGAGCGTCAACCCGATGAGCGTCAGATACAGCGTCCGCACTTCGTGCTCACCTCACCTTTCTCGCCCCCGTCACATCCCCGCGCCGCGCCGGTCGGGGCCCGACCGTCCGGACACACCTTGCCGGCGCACAGCTTGCCCTACCCTTCGTCGCCGGTCACATTCGGAGGACTCTCGGCACCGCAATCGGCGCAGCGGCCGAGGATGGCGAAGTGGTGCGGGTCGATCGTGAAGCCGTAGCGCTCGAGCGCTTCGCGTGCGAGCCCGGCGAAGAACTCTTCGGGTGCCTCGAACCGCCGACCGCATCGCTCGCAGATCAGGTGCGAGTGCGCGCTCGACGCCAGCTGGTAGGTGGCAGGTCCGTGGCCGAGATGGGTGTGGACGATGACCCCCAAACGCTCGAGCTCCTCGAGGTTGCGGTAGATCGTGGAGAGGTGCACGTCGGGCGCCCGGGACTGCACCGCCGCAGCCAGGTCCTCGACCGAGCGGTGGTCACTCGACCCGAAGAGGACCTCGAGAAGGACCCGGCGCGACGCCGTCGCCCGGCCGCCGCCGGCACGGACCAGAGCGAGGACCTCTTCGACCGAAGCGGGCACTGGCTCGGCGGGCACCGGCCCGGCGGGCACCGGCTCGGCGGGAGCGGGCGACTTGCCGCCGTTCACGGAACTGGACACGACTCCACGCTAGACAGCCGCGCCTCCTCCTCCAGTGATCCGCCGATAGGTCGCCCCTCCCTGGCGGGCGGCCGGGCCCTTCGTCCTTTCTGTCGATCTCCGGGGTCTATTGCAAATGATTCGCTTTTCGGTATTGTGTGCAGGTGCGGTTCCGTGCCACCCTGGGCTCGCTCACCCCGCGAGAGCGCCTCAAGCTCGCCGCCATGGCCAGCTGCGTCTTGGCCCTGCTCGCGGCGGGCACCGCGCTGCTCCTCGCCGCGGCGCCTCACCACTTCCGGCTGAACCGCACGGAAGTCTTCGGCATCGGAACCGGGCTGCTCGCTCTGACCCTCGGGATGCGCCATGCGTTCGACGCCGACCACATCTCGGCGATCGACAACACGACGCGATCGCTCATGGGGCGAGGTGAGCGGCCGCTGTCCGTCGGCTTCTTCTTCTCGCTCGGGCACTCGAGCGTCGTGTTCGTGCTGGCGGTCGCGCTCGGCGTCGGTCTGCGCTCCCTCACCGGTCAGGTGAGCAACGGCGCGTCGGCGCTCCACCACGTGACCACGATCGTCGGCACCGGCGTCTCGGGCGCCTTCCTGTACCTGATCGCCGCCCTCAACGTGGTGATCCTCGTCTCGGTCGCGAGAGCGTTCTCGGGCATGCGCCGCGGTCGCTACGACGAGGCGATGCTCGAGCAGCAGCTCAACCAGCGCGGCTTCATGAACCGGTTCTTCGGACCGCTCGCCCGGCGCATCGACAAGCCGTGGAAGATGTACCCGATCGGTGTGCTGTTCGGCCTCGGCTTCGACACGGCGACCGAGGTCGCGCTCCTCGTCGTCTCCGGCTCGGCGGTGGCGAACGGCCTGCCGATCTGGGCCGTGCTCTCGCTGCCGCTCCTGTTCGCCGGAGGGATGTCGCTCTTCGACATGCTCGACGGCTGCTTCATGAACTTCGCTTACGGATGGGCCTTCTCCCAGCCGGTCCGCAAGGTGTACTACAACCTCGTCATCACCGCGTTGTCCGTCGCGGTTGCGCTCCTCGTCGGGACCATCGAGCTGCTGGCGTTGCTCGGGAGCGAGCTCGACCTCCACGGCGCCCTCTGGCGCCTCGTCGGCGCCGTCAACATCAACACGGCCGGGTTCGCGATCGTGGTGCTCTTCGTCGTCACCTGGGTGGTGGCACTCGCGGTCTGGCGCTTCGGGCGGATCGAGGACCGCTGGACGCCAGGTGCCTCCGGAGCCGAGGACTGACAGGACGAAGGGCCGGGGGACCGAGGGACCGAGGGACCGAGAGACCGAGGGGCCGAGAGGCCGAGGGGCCGGGGGACCGAGGGACCGCTACCGGGTCACGAGTGCCACGGCGAACCCGTCGTAGCCCTTCGACCCGACCGTCTGCAGCGCGGTCACCACGAGACGGGGCTCGCTCCCCAGCACCTCGAGCGCCCTTCGCGTGCCTGCGACGACCGGATCGTCCGTGCCGGGCTCGAGGATGCGTCCACCCCGGACCACATTGTCGACGACGATCACCGTCCCGGGTCGCGACAGCCGGAGCGCCCACTCGACGTAGTGGGGGTAGGTCGGCTTGTCGGCGTCGACGAACACGAGGTCGAATGGATCGCCGCCCTCCCGTTCGATCGCGGCGAGCGAGTCGAGCGCGGGGCCGAGCCGGAGGTCGACGACTCCCGTGACCCCCGCGCTCTCGAAGTTGCCCCGCGCGACCTCTGCATGGTGCGGATCCAGCTCGAGCGTGATGACCGCGCCGCCCTCGCCGACGGCCCGTGCCAGCCAGATGGTGCTGTAGCCGGCGAGCGTCCCGATCTCGAGCACTCGGCGGACCCCGAGCGCCCGGGCGAGGACGTGGAGGAGCATGCCCTGGGGTGCCGAGACGTTGATGGGGGGCAACCCTGCCTCCTCCGCGGCACGCAGCGTCTCTTCGAAGACCGGGTCCTTCGGGAGCAGGGTGTCGGTGATGAAACGGTCAACTTCGGTCCACAGGTTGTCGTCCATGCACCCCTTCGTAGCCGATCGGGGCACCGCCGCGCCGTCTCGAGTCGCGCTCAGCTGCCGTCATCTGCAGGCCTGACCCGGGGGAGGCGCTGCCTGCTCGCCCTGCCCGGCACACCGCGCCAGCACAGCACGACCAAGGCGATGATCAGCGCGCAGCAGATCGCGCCGACCTCGAAGGGGAGCCATGGCACGACACCGAAGAACCCACCTGCCGGCGCGGCGGCGATCGCCGTCGCCCCGGTCTGGCTCGCGGCAAAGAGCCCCTGCGCGTGTCCGTGGCGCTCGGACGGGGTGCCCTCTCCGAGGAGGGATTGGGTCGCGGGAAGCGCAAGAGAGAAGCCGGCCGACTCCCAGATACCGAGCACCATGAGGGGGACCACGCCGGGCACGAACGGGTAGCTGGCAAGGAAGCAGAGGGTCCAGACGAGTGCCGCCACGCCGAGCCAGCGCCGGTCGAAGTGGTCCGCCAGCCATCCTGCGGGACGCGACATGAGGGCGAACGGCAACGCGAACAGCGTCCAGCTCACCCCCACCTCCCACTCGGCTGCCCCGTGGCGCGTCATGAGCAGGGTCCAACAGGACTCGTAGACGCCGGTGCTCACGCCGATGGCTGCCGAGGCGAGGAGCGCACCCCATACGGCGCGCGCCGCGGTCGTCCGTGGGAGCCGCCACCCCCCTCGCCAGGGCCTTCCTGTCGAGGGGCCCCGCCGGCCCAACTCGCGGCCGGATGATTCCTCCCTCACCGTGGGGACGGCACCGGAGAACGTCGCCTCGGGTGGACCTTCGGCCAGCGGCCCTTCGGCATCCCCGAGCGCGGAGGCGGCCCTGCCTGCGACAAGGACCGGCGCGAGGGCGACGACAGCGGCGACCCCGGCCGCGACGAAGAGCCACCGCATCGCGCCGACGCCCGCGATGCTCCCGAGGACGGGACCGACCGCGAGGCCGCCCAGCTGGGCACCGTAGATACGGCCGCTCGCCCGCCCGCGGTAGGAGAGCGGGACGGCGTGCGAGAGCATGGCGAGCGCCGCCACCATCGCCGCACCGGCACCCGCACCCTGGAGCGCACGGAATGCCACGTAGAAGGCCGCAGGAGCCGGGAGCAGGAAGAGGAGGCTCCCGGCCGCGTAGACGACCAATCCGGCGACGAGGACTGGGAGCCTGCCCAAGCGGTCCGAGATGCGGCCCGAGCCGTATTGGAAGACGAACGCTGCGGCGAAGTAGGCGGCCATGACGCCGCCGACGACCGCGTCGGAGCCGCCGTGCGCCTTCACGTACAGCGGCAAAAGCGGGAGGATGGCTCCCGCTCCGGCCCACTGCAGCACCACTGCCAGCGACAGCGACCGAACGAGCCCTGCGACCTCGGCAGGGAACGCGCTCGACCCGCGCCGGGACGCGGCGACACCGAGATCGGAAGCCGCGTCCATCCGCTCATCATGCCCGCGGCAGGCGACTCGGCTGACCGCCCGCCGGCGTCCGCCGGCGCCCCCCGACAGTGCGCACGAAGCCACCCTCCCGCGTGCCGCAAGTACGCTCGGCTCTGCCGCATGCAGCCGGACCAGGCTGGCGGCCACAGGGAGGGCGCGATGACCATCGAGACCTCGTACCGCTACGAGCAGATCAGCCCGAAGGCCTTCGAGCACCCAGCGGACCGGGCGGCAACCTCCGCCTTGCATGCCGTGCCGCTGCTCGACAAGGTGATCAAGCGGCTGATCGATCTCGGGCACGAGAGGCGGCTCCGCCAGATCGTGCTCGGCAACGCGGTCAAGGTCGGCCCCGAGCAGCTCGAGGAGATCTGGCGACGGTACGTTCAGGCGGCGACCATCCTCGACCTGCCGTCCGTCCCCGACCTCTACGTGTACAACCGGGCCGACGTGAACGCCATGACGCTGGGTGCGAACCGCCCGATCGTGATCATGAACTCATCACTCGCCTCGGGCTACACGATCGATGAGGTGCAGACCGTGCTGGCGCACGAGGCGGGTCATGTGCTGTCCGAGCACTACTACTACACCACCGCCCTCGTGCTCCTGGGCCAGTTCCTCAACGGCGCACTCCCGAAGTCGCTGCTGCTCGGCCTGCCGGCACGAGCCATCTACTACGCGCTCTTGGAGTGGGCTCGCGCTGCGGAGCTGTCGGCGGACCGCGCGGCCGCACTCGTACGCGCCGACCCGCTCGACCCTTGCCGGGTGCTGATGCGGCTCGCGGGTGGCGCGCTGAATGGCATGAACTTCGAGGCCTTCTTGAAGCAGGCGACCGAGTACCACGGGGAGGACGACCTCTTCTCGCGCAACGCGCGGTTCTGGGCGGAGCTCCGCATGGACCACCCCTTCGCCGTCCGCCGTGTGAGGGAGCTCGTCGAGTGGGTGCAGGCCGGAGACTACGACCGGATCCGCTCGGGTTCCTACCCGAGACGCGGCCAAGAGCCTCCTCCCTCGGCGGAGTTCGACGCGGCGGTCGCCTCGTACCGTGCGAAGTTCACGACGTTCTTGGAGCGTGCCGCTGGCGACGTGCAGCGTCTCGGAAGGCAGCTCAGCGACTGGCTGAAAGCACGCGCTCCCGGCAGTGCTGGTGCGGACGACGACGAAGACGAGGACGCGTAGGACGAGGACGCGTAGGACGAGGGGTCGCCCCGGTGGTCCTCAGCCGGCCGCGCCCTCCCCTGAGGGCTCGCCACCGCCGTGCAGCGGCCGCCATGGCCCTTCCATCTCCGGGACGGGGGTGAGGGGGCGGCCCTCGGTGAGCGCCACGTGGAGCTCACGCAGCTCGTCGGTCTCGAAGGCACTGTGCACCGCCCACAGGAAGGAGATCAGCCCGATCGCCGCAACGATCAGGTAGTCCCAAGGGAAGTGCACGGTGGCGCTCGTCGCGTGGGCCCCGAGGCTCCCGTAGTAGGACATGAGGAACAACGCGATCGAGAAGACGACGAACCACCAGGACGCCTGCACGTGCTTGCGTCCCTCCTCGTTGGAGAGGAGCCACGTCGCCGTGGTCACGAGCACCAGCGCGACGGCGAACGCCGCGAAGTAGGTGCCGAACGTCCAGGAGCCGTGGACTGGGAGTGTCTTGGCGCTGCGCAGCACCCAACCACCCTTGGCCGCGATCCACACCCAGGCGGCGAGGAACACGAGCCCGAGCGTGAGGCCCTGGTTGGAGGACATGAACCCCTTCGCCGGTGCGTAGTACATGAGGTAG
>JAJZMN010000274.1 GCA_021850345.1 Actinomycetes bacterium
AGGGAACGCGTCGGCCAGCTCGTCCCGGGTGCGGACGCCGACGAGCGTGTGCTGCGCGACGCGCCGTGCCGTTTGAGCGCACTCGGGGCGACCACGTGGTAGGACGCCGAGACCGACGGAGTCCCCAGGGCCTCTGCGCGGGGTTCCAAACGCGCAACGCTCTCAGCGCCCGTGTGCGGCTTGCCTCGTCCCGGGAACTCGGGCGTGGCGTAGGGCAGATCCCCGGGCTCGACGCGGCTCGGGCGCACGTGGCGCAGCAGGATCCGGACACCTCCAGCGCCAGGATCAGCCTCGACGGCGTCCTTCAGACCCGGAGGGCGCTCCCCGATCCCTCCTCGACTTGTGCGACGGCGACGACTGGCGCCACCAGCCGGGGTCCGGCGCGCTCATCCGGGCTTTCGAGCTCGCCACCGACGCCGTGCGTCTCTTCGCCGCGGAGCCGCTCCCGGTCCCTTGCCACTCGGCCGGCCGTGGCGTGGTGCGCGCCGGGCTCGAGGTGGTGGTGGCAGCTCGCGTGTGGACCGGTGAAGGCACCCTGCGCCAGCGCGTCGCGCCGGTCCGGCGCATCCGCTCCGAGGACCGCGCGCGCCGGCGCGCGCCCGGGCCCGCCGCCGGCGCTCAGGCGTTCGGGGCCTGGTTGGAGCCGCAGGTGATCGAACCCACGGTCCGGGTCCTCGGCGCCGAGCGCGCCGGCTGGCAGTGTCCCTGCGCGAGTCTCGCGGGCTGGCCGGACCGGCCGGTGTCGACAGCCGATCCACTCGAGCAGGTGTCCGCTGCCGTCGCCTGCGTTCTTCCTGGTTTCCCGCGCTCGGGCGCGCCCGGCGCGCCGAGCGCCGGATGGCTCGTCGCCGACCACGGCGCGCGCGGGACGCGAGGCGTGGAGGCCGGCAAGCCCGCCGTCCCTGGAGTTCTCGCGCCGGATCCCTCCACGAAAGGGGCCGGTCGGCGGCCCGAGGCAGGCGTCCTGCTCACCATGGTTGTCGGCCCAGTCATCTCCGGCGCCGGGACGCTCTTGGTCCCGGGCGGCGTGGCGCCCGGTCGCGGTGCGTGGCGATGACGGCGTTCATCGCCCGGCGGATCGGCCAGGCGCTCGTCGTCTTGTTCCTCGTCACGATCATCGTCTTCGGCCTGCTCCACGCGCTGCCCGGTGGTCTGGTCCGGGCCCAGCTCGGCCCGAAGGCGTCGGTGTACGCCGTCCACCAGCTCGCGGTGCAAGAGGGTTTGACCAAGCCCCTGCCCGTGCAGTACCTCGTCTGGCTCGATCACGCGGTCCGCGGCGACCTCGGCTTCTCCTACAAGCTGAACACCCCGGTCTCGACGCTGCTCGCCGAGTACTTCCCCCGCGACCTGCTCCTCACGGGTCTCGCGATCGCGCTCGCGATCGCCGTCTCCATCCCCCTCGGCGTGCTCCAGGGCTACCGGCGGAACAAGGGCGTCGACTACGTCTTCTCCGGCACGCTGCTCGCGCTCTACTCGATGCCGAGCTTTCTGCTCGGGGTGATCGCGATCATCGTCCTCAACATCGAGCTTCCACTGCTGCCCTCGACCGCCCAGGAGTTCGGCCACGGCTTCGGGACCGACGCGAAGGTCCTCGCCCTTCCGGTGCTCACCTTGATGCTCGGCAACATCGCCTACTACAGCCGCTACGTGCGCTCCTCGGTGATCGACAACCTCCTCGAGGACTACGTGCGCACGGCGCGCGCCAAGGGTGCGGGATGGTCGCGGGTGCTCGTCGGCCACGTCCTGCGCAACTCCTTGATGCCCGTGGTCTCGCTCATCGGCATCAGCTTCCCCTACGTGGTCAGCGGGTCGCTCATCGTCGAGGCGCTGTTCGACTACCCGGGCATGGGCCTGTTGTTCTGGGATGCCGAGCAGAGCCGGGACTACCCCGTCCTGCTCGGTGTCGTGCTCCTCGTCAGCGTCGCCGTCGTCATCGGCAGCCTCGTCGCGGACGTCGCGTACGCCATCCTCGATCCGAGGATCCGCTATGAGTGAGCAGGACCCCCTCCGCCCGGCCGGCGCGCCCGCCGGCACCGTGCTCGCCACCGGCGCCGTGGTCGGGGCCGCAGCAGGCGATGCGGACGGCGCGACGGTCCCGACGGCGAGGCGCCCGGCGTGGCGGGAGAACCTCACCACCTTCGCCCACAACCGTTTCGCCCTCGCGGGCCTGATCGTGCTCATCGCGTTCACGGCGTTCTGCTTCCTCGGCCCGCTCGTGTACCCGACGAACCAGAGCGCGACCAACCTCCTCAACGAGAACCTCCCGCCGTCTTCGCAGTTCCCGCTCGGCACGAGCCCGGAGGGCTTCGACATCCTCGGCCGGCTCATGCTCGGTGGCCAGAGCACACTCGAGGTCGGCTTCGCCGCCGCGATCGTCGCGACGGCCTTCGGGGCGCTGTGGGGCGCGATCGCGGGGTACGCGGGGGGCTTCGTCGACGCTGTGCTGATGCGCATCGTCGACACCATGTTGTCGATCCCGTTTTTGTTCTTCGTCGTCCTGGTCGGCACGCTGCTCCAGCCCACCCTGCCGCTCATCGTGCTCGCGATCAGCTCGGTGAGCTGGCTGTCGACCGCGCGCGTCGTGCGCGGCGAGACGCTCTCGCTGCGCACGCGCGACTACGTGGTCGCGGCGCGGGGCTTCGGCATCGGGCACCTGAGCCTCGTGGTCCGCCACATCGTGCCGAACGCGCTCGGTGCCATCGTCGTCAACGCGACGCTGAAGGTCGCCGATGCGATCCTGCTTTTCGCGTCGATCAGCTTCCTCGGGCTCGGTGAGCCGCCTCCCGCGACGAACTGGGGCCGGATGCTGACGACCGGCATCAACAACCTCTTCGACGGCTACTGGTGGCAGCTGTGGCCCGCGGCGATCGCGATCGTCGCGACCGTCGTGGCGATCAACGCTGTTGGCGACGGGTTGCACGACGTCGTGGAGAAGCGCCTCCAAGGGGGTCACGGCTGACCGGCGGCGGGGGGTGGAGGGTGATGGACATCTCCGAGAAGTGCGCAGGGATCGCGGTCCCTCGGTGACGGGCGTCGGCGCGCAGCAGCGGGGCGCTGCGGCGCTCAGCGACGCGTCGCACGTCCCGCTGTGGCTCGACACGCCGGTGCGCCCCGCGCCCCGGCCGGCCGTGTCGGGTGCCACGCGGGCGCGACTCGCGGTCGTCGGTGCGGGGTTCACCGGTTTGTGGAGCGCGTTGCGCGCGCTCGAACGCGACCCGTCGTGCGCGCTCGTCGTGCTCGAGGCCGACCGCGTCGCGTCTGCCGCGACCGGCCGCAACGGTGGCTTCGTCGACGCGAGTCTCACCCACGGCCTCGAGAACGGGATCGCGCACTTCCCCTCCGAGATCGCGGTCCTCGAGAGGCTCGGTCGGGAGAATCTCGACGGGCTCGAGGAGACGCTGAGACGCGAGGCGATCGACTGCGGCTACGAGCGGAGCGGTGCGATCGACGTTGCGACCCGGCGGTGGCATGTCGCCGCCCTCGCGCAGGGCGCGAAGACGGCGGAGGACCACGGGGAGCACGTCGAGCTGCTCGACGCGGCCGAGACGCGCGCGCGTGTTGACTCGCCGACCTACCTCGGGGGACTGCGCCGTCCCGGCTCGACCGCCATCGTGGACCCGGCGCGCCTCGCCTGGGGGCTTGCGCGCGCCGTCGAGGCGCGCGGCGGAGTGATCCACGAGACAAGCCCGGTGACCGCTCTGTCAGGCGAGGGCCGCTTTCTGCGCCTGTCGACGCCGTCGGGAACGGTGATCGCCGACAGGGCCGTGCTGGCGACGAACGCGTTCCCGCCGCTCGTCCCCAAGGTGCGCCGCTACGTGCTTCCCGTCTACGACTACGTCCTTGCGAGCGAGCCTCTCGACGCCGCACAGCTCGCCACCGTGGGCTGGAGGGGGCGCGAGGGCCTCTCGGACGTGGGCAACCAGTTCCACTACTACCGCCTCACGCCGGACAACCGGATCCTGTTCGGCGGCTACGACGCGATCTACCACTACGCCAATGGCATCGGCGGGGGCCGCGACGTCCGACCCGCCAGCTTCGCACTGCTTGCCGGTCATTTCTTCGAGACCTTCCCGCAGCTGGAGGGCCTCCGCTTCACCCACGCCTGGGGGGGCGCGATCGACACCTGCTCGCGCTTTTGCGCGTTCTTCGGCACCGCTGAGCACGGACGCGTAGCGTACGCGGCCGGATTCACCGGTCTTGGTGTCGGTGCCTCGCGTTTCGCCGCGGACGTGCTCGTCGATCTCGTCTCGGGGATCTCGTCGGAGAGAACGGCGCTGGAGATGGTCAACACCAAGCCGTTTCCGTTCCCGCCCGAGCCCCTCCGCTCGCTCGTCGTGGCGCGCACCCGTCGCTCGCTCGCGTATGCGGACGCGCACGGGGGCCGGCGCGACCGGTGGCTCCGTCTGCTCGACCGCTTCGGCATCGGCTTCGACTCCTGACCGCCGCTCGGCGGGCTCCCTCGGGCTCTCCTGGCGGGAGGTCACGCGCGGCGCGCGCCCATGGCCGGGCGGCGCGCCACGGGACCGGCGCGGCACCGGTGAGGGCGCTGCGCGACGCCAGTGTTGTTGGGACGGCAAGGCCGGACGCGGCGGTCGGTGCCCGAGCCCACCACGACCACGACCTCGTCGTCGCCGGGTCCGCGGGGGCTGGCGGGCTCGGGGACGCCCCTTCTTCGGTCCCGGATCTTGCTCCACTCGCGGCCGTGGTCACGAGCGGTTCCTGGCGCTCCGGCCGGCCGCCCGGCGCGACCGGGTCTCGGCGGTTGCCCAGGGGCTCAGATGCCGACGCGCGGGGCGCCGCGGCGCACCGGGCTCAGTAGAGTTCGTCCGTGACCGCTGGCCGCGAGCGAGCCGGCCGCTGCCGGTCGAGATGACCGCCCCCCTTGCGGCATCTCGGGAACCTCGGGGTCCCGACCGGGTGCTGGCGGCAGCGGACTGGTCGGTGATCGGCGTCTTGTGCGTGCTCGCGGTCGTGCTGCCCGCGCTCCTGGCGCTGTCCGCGGGTTCGTTCTCGCTTCCGAGCATCGATGACTGGGCGTACCGCCGGGTTGCCGAGACCTTCGCCCAGAGCGCAACGGTGCGCTTCAGCGGGTACGTGGCGATGACGCTGATCGGCCAGGTCCTTTGGTCCTGGCCGTTCCTCCGCCTGCTCGGCGGGGGTGCCTGGGGCTTTGCCGCGTCCACTGCGGTCCTCGCGGTCGTCGGGATCGCCAGCGCGTACTACATCGGCCGTTCGATCCTCAGCCGTGTGTGGGCGGCGGGCGCGGTTCTCGTGTTGATCCTCGCGCCCGGCTTCGCGGGAAACACCTCGACCTTCATGACCGACGTCCCGACGACCAGCTGCGAGCTCGTCTGCGTGGCGCTCGGCCTCGCCGCGATCCGCCGGCGTGGTCGCTCTCGCGCGGGCCTGCTCGCGGCGTCGCTTGCCGCCGGCGTCTTCGGGTTCGCGGTGCGTGAGTTCGCGGTCGTGGCGCCGCTTTCCGTGCTGTTTTGCGCGGCGATCGGCGCCGAGCGGCGGGACCGGGCGAAGTACCTGCTCGCGGGACTCGTCGAGCTGCTCGTCTGCGCCGCGATCTACCTGTGGTGGCTCCGCCAACCCGGCGGGGTCCACCAGCCGCTGCTTCTCCCCTCCACCATCACCTTGGTCCGCCTGGTCCAGGGGTACTTCACCCTCGCGTTCATGGTCTCGCCGGCCGTCGCGGCCGTCCTGTGGCGGCGCCGACGCGCGCCCGTGGCGCCGCGCGCCGCACTGTCAGCGGTGCTCGTCCTCCTGCTCGGACTCGCCGCGGACGCGAACGCTGGCAGCGTCTTTGTCGGCGACTTCCTCGCGCGCCGCGGAGCGGTGGGGACGCTCCTGCTCGACGGATCCCGCCCCGCGCTGTTCCCCCAGGCGCTCTGGGATCTCATCAGCGTCGTGGGTCTCGTCGCCGGCGCCACCCTGGCGGGACTCGCGCTCGGCGGGGACCGAGACAGAGTCCGGGAGTGGAGGACGTGGGACTGGGCCGGTCCGCTGGGGCTGGTCCGGATCTTCGTGATCTTCTTCGGCGCCGGCAGCGTGGTCTACCTGCTCGCCACGACCTTCCTGTGGGACCGCTATCTCTGGCCGCTCGCGTTCTTCGTCGTGCTCTTGCTCCTCGGCGGCGGACCACGGGGCGTCCCGGCGCGGCGCTGGGCAAAACGCGTCGGCCGGGGCGTGGCCGCGTTGTTGTGGGTCCTGCTCGGGCTCGTCGCTGCCAGCGTGACCCTCAACACCGACGCGTACGACGCGGGCCGTTGGCGGGCGGGCGAGCTGGCGGTCGCGCGCGGGGTTCCGGCGCGTGAGGTCGACGCGGGCTTCGAGTGGGTCGGTGCGCACAGCCGGACGATCGCGAATCTGGCGCTCGACCCGCGGGTCCCGGGTTTCGAAGCGTGGTACGCGCGGATTCAGCCGGGCTTCCGCGAGTGCGCCGTGGTCTCCGGCTCCCGGCTGGCGAGCCGCGCGCTGCGCCCGATCGGGGTCGCGAGATATCGCCTGTGGTCCTTCGCCGGTCCCTCGGAGCCGCTCTTTGTGTACCGCGTTGCGGGCTGCAAGGCACCGCCCGCCGTGTCCGCGCCGGCCACCGGAGCCGCCGGGCCGCGCGCGACCGGCATGCCGAGAGAACCGGAGCGCCGTTGATACCCAGCGCCGCGCTGTCGACGTGTCGGCTGCTCCCCGGCGGGTCGGGGTCGGGCGGTGGGCTCAGGCGTCCTTGCGCAGCGGGGCCCGTAGGTCGGCGGCGATCGCGTGCGTCCAGGACTGCACGTGAGTGGGGTCGCGCCAGTCCCCAGCGTTCCTCTTCGCCATGAGATGGGCCAGAAAGCCCCTCGCGTCGCTGGTGAGACGCCCGCCGAAGGTTGCGTGGCCCCGGGCTCCGACCCGGTCCATGAGCGCCCTGACGCTCCGGATCGGAGCGATGTCCCGCTCGCTCGCCGACGCATCGAGCGGCCCGCTCGAGAAGAAGTAGGTCGGAATATTGCACAGGACATGCGTATGTCGCCTGATGAAGCGCCTTGCGTCTCGGTGCCAGCGGAAGGCGTAGAGCGCGCCGCCCACGATGACGGCTTCGTAACCCTCGACGCGGCCTTGCGCGCTGGCGGGAGCCACCTCGACGGTGAAGCCTTCCCGGCGGAGGGCGTCGGCCACCATCTCCGCCAGCCCCGCAGTTCCCCCCTGTTTGGACCCGTAGGCGACGAGAATCGACATCGGACACCTCCAATGCGGTGCATCATCCGCCGGCGCGCCCGGGCCCGGTAGGGGCCGACGACCCTGCCGGTCGCGTCAGAGGGCACCGAGGTGATGGCCGGCGCGACCAGGTCGGCGCAGAGTCAACACGGGATCTCGCCATCTCGTACCCGTCGGCTGCTCCGGGCGCGCACCTCGGGGGCACGGGCGGACCACGCGTGGCCGAGGTCGTCGCCGGCGTGTCGACGCGGGCGGGTCCCTAGACTTGGGGCGTCACCGGTCGTGATCGGAGAAGGAGACGACAGCTCGGGGCTCACCTTCGCCCGCCGCCCGCCGCGTGGGTGCTGCGGCCGCGGTTTCGGGCCTTGTGCTCTACGGCTGGTTCGGGGCCGGACTCCGGCCCTTCAGCGCACCGATGGAAGCGGTGGTCGCGCTTCCGATCGCGGTCGTGGCGGGGGTCGCGTGGCACGGCGGCCGTCTGCGGGCAGGTTCACCGTTTCGATGGCGGGAGGTTCTGGCCTGGGTGACCCTCGCCGGGCTCCTGGCCGCCGTCGAAGCGGAGGCCTACCTCTCGGCACCGAGGAGCGCCCATCCGACGCTCAGTTCGATCGCCGACTCGTTGATGGCCTCGCATCCCGAGCGAGCTTTCCTCTTCGTTTCGTGGATCGCGCTCGGGGCCGTGCTCTTCGGGTCCGACAGGGCGAGGCGCGCGTCGTGAGTGCCGTGCTCACCGACGCCGCCTACGGCCTCGTGCTCATCGCGGGGATCGCGCTCCAGGTGATTCGCGCCGTGCGCGGGTCACTGACTCTCGGGAGGCTGATTCGCCGTCTTCTTGCCGCAAGGACGGCTCGCACAATCCTCTTTCTCGGCTGGGCGTGGCTGGGCTGGCACCTCTTCGTCCGGGGTTCGGCCGCGTTCCTGCACTGACGCGCACCCCCCGCGAACAGACACGGCGCGCCGCCCGCGCCCGGCGGGCGTGCCCCTTTCGTCGCGGGGCACACCGGCCGGGGAGAGTCCCGACTAGGGGCCCGAGCCGCCCTTCAAGAAGCACCACGCTGCAGTGGTCACCTGCCGGTTCACGTAGGCGAACTGGGTGTAGCGGTGGCCTGCGGGAAGGACCGCGTTCCCCACGACGACCGAGAAGCTCACTCGGTAGAGGCGCTTCAGGGTCGGCCCGCCACCGGCCGGCTCACCCGGGGGCAGGGCGATCTGCTTGGTGGCGATGTCGCGGACGCGAAACGGTGGCGGGGGGATGACGTACTGGGCCGCGATCGCCGGATTGCTCGAACAGCGCGGCCGCGTCGGGGGCGGCGCGATGTCGGAGAGCCGGGTGAGCGGCAGGGTCGTCGAGGCCGTCACCGTGTAGCGGTAGCGGATCACGCTGAACAGCAGGCCGAGCTTGGTCGACTTCGGCGCGGACAGGGTGAGGACCGCCGGGTACTTGTGGAACTTTCCCGCCGCACAAGTCGGGGCGCAGTCGTTCTGCACGAAGGTGGCGGTGCCCGTCGCCGCGGTGCGCCCCCAGCTCGTCCAGCGGATCGCGTTGAAGTAGGTGTTGGCATCCGCGCACGCGAGCACGTAGCTGGTTGGCCGCACCACGACCTTGCCGGCGCAGGTCAGGACGTGCGGTGTTGGGCTCGTCGCGCCGAGCGCGTTCGAAACGCCGGTCGTTGCGCCGCCTGCGGCGAGAGCGATGCCGGCGACGAGTCCGAGTCCGAGCAGTCGTCGCAACAAGGAGACCTCCCTTCGCAAGCCGCCCCGCACGCGCCGTGCAGGGCCGCCCCTTTGATTGAGCGCCGGGTGCCAGCGCGCCGCAAGGGCCGAAAGTCCTGGTGCGAGCGCGCTTGCGTGAGGGACGGTCGTGGCGGGGGAGCCTGGCGAGGCGTCGTTGGTGCGTCCAGGCAGAGCGCGGCGGGCCGGGGTGGCCCGTGTCGTCCGGGGCCGAGACGACGCCCGCTCGTGTGGTGCGCGGCGGGCGGCGGTTTCGCGACGGCGCGGTCCCGCCCGCGCAGCGCCGGCGTGTGGGGTCGCGCCTACGCGGCGCGTGCGGCAGTCCTGGCGGCAGAGGAGAGGAAGCGACCGATGAGGGGAAGCTCCCACAGCGACTCGGCGCGCGCGATCGCGAGTGCGGCCGAGATGACGTGTTCGGGCGCGTCGCAGTATGCGTAGCGCGAGACCCAGCGTGGGTGGTACTTCGCGTTGAAGCGCCAGAGCGACTCGGCCTGGGACGCGCCCGCGAGGCTCCGGGTGGCCCAGGCCTGGGCCCGCTGGACCGCTCCGCTGCCGGTCTCGCCTGCGAAGATGGCCCGCATCACGGCGAAGTTGAGCCCGAGCCCGCCGTGGCCCTGCGCGGCGAGGTGGCGGATGGTCTCGACCAGGGCGAAGTCGATCAGCCCGTTCGGGTGCGTGCCGCGCTCACGGCGCATGACGTCGAGCGAGTACCCGCTGATGTCGGGCGCGGGTACGTAGTGGCAGAAGGCCACCGGCCGGCCGGCGGTCCCATGCGGTTGGCCGTCAGCGACCGGCGCGTGCACGACCGCGAGCAGCAGGCCCTTGTCCTCGGGGTCGAACAGGCGTCCGAGCGTCATGGAGAACCCCCGCTCGGCCTCGCCGCGGCGGCTGTCGCTGCTGATCGCTCGCAGCTCGGCGCGCAATGCGGGTTCGATTTGCGCGGGGTCGTGGAACGAGACCGTGTAGCCGTGTCGCGCCACGCGCCCTGCCGCCTGGCGAAGGCCCTTGGCGGTGCCTCCCTGGAGGCTGAACTCCTGGAGCGCCACGACCGCCTCGTCGCCGATGTAGAGCTCGCGCATCCCTCCGGCGCGATACAGCTCGCGCCACGGCGCGCCGGCGGCGAGCACCCCGAGCGCCCAGCCCTGCGCGTCGACGAAGGCGCGAAACGCCCGCCACACCTCCGCCCGCTCGTGGGCCGGCCCGATCGGGTCCGGCGAGACGAGGCAGAACGTCCCGTAGACCGCGTAGGCGACGAGGGAGTCCCCGGCGAAGAAGAAGCGCTTGTCCTCGCGCAGCGCGAAGTAGTCGAGCGTGCCCCCGCCGTGGCGGCGCACGATCGCCCGGGCGCGCGCGAGCCGGCGGAGCGTCTCGTCGCGGCCGTGCCAGTGTGCCACCGCGGGGCGGAAGACCAGCGCGAGGGCGCCGAGCGCGATGCCCGCCGCGGCGGTGGACATCGCCGGGTCGAAGAACGCGGCGAAGCGGTGGGGCAGGGCCACGAGGTCGATCCCGACGAGGCGGCCCGCCGAGGCCGCGAACGCGCGACCGAGCGGCATGCGCCCCGCACCGTGGCCGTGGAGCGCCGCGAGCCACGTGCTCGTCTCGATGCCGACGGCGCCGCCGGCGAGCGCGGCCGCAACTGCGGCGGCGAGCGCCGGGATGCCACGGCGCAGGCTCGGCGTGTCCGACGCGGCCGGAAAGCGGTCGCGGCGCAGCCACAGGTAGCCCGCCACCGCCGCGGAGACGGTCGCCTCCCCGACGTCGAGCCCCTTCAGCAGGTGGAGCACGACCGAGGAGGTGAGCAGGACCATGCACGTCGCCCAGGCGCGTCGCTGCCCGCGGCGGACGCCGCGCGCGACCACGAGCAGACCGAGCCCGGCGACCGCTGAGAGAGCCGCGGCGGTCTCGGGCACGACGACCGGCAGGATCTCCTCGAGGGTGCGCACACGCGCGCCGAGCGGAGGCGAGAGCGCGGACGCCAGGGTGACCATGCCGATGAGGGCGACGAGGCTCGCGGCGAAACGGCGCGTCCGCCGGTGGGACCCGAAGACCGCGTGGGAGTGGTGAGCGGGCAAGGATCGTACGTTATCCCCGCCCCGACGCCGACCGGGTGACGCTGGGACTCCCAAGCGCGCTCGGCCGCGCCGGGGCTGTCCGCCCGGGCCTCGCCGTCGGCCGCGCAGGTGGCCTGCGATCTGCGCCCGGCACGGGCGTCCCACGCGGCGCGAGTCGTCACCGGGCGGCGCCGCCCCTCGGGGCTCGGCGCCACCTTGTGCGGGGCGCGGTGCTAGTTTGCAGCCGACGGTTCGGGAGCCGGACAAGCGCCGTGCTCTTGCACCTTTCAGATCCGGTGTCCTGATGCCCTTCCTGCCTCTCACCTACGGCGCAGCCCCGCACGGCGCCGTGAGCCTGCACGTCCTTGTCACCGGCGTCCAGACGGACCCGCTCTCCCTACTGGCGGACCTGCTCGAGCTGGTCGCTCTCGGCCTCTACCTTGCGGGGGTCCACCGGCTCGCGCAACGCGGACGGCGCTGGTCGCCGTGGAGCACGACGGCGTGCGTCTCGGGGATCGCGGTGCTTTGGATCGCCGTCGGCTCGGGGTTCGCCGCCTACGACTCGGTCAATGTGACGATGCACGTCATCCAGCACGTGCTGATCATGATGCTGGCGCCGCCGCTCATCGCTCTCGGCAAGCCGGTGACGCTGATCTCCCAGGCGGTCGGGCGGAACAACCAGGTCCGGGTTCTGAGAGTCGTCCACAGCGCCCCGCTCGCCGCGCTCAGCTTCCCGATCGTCGGCTGGTTCCTCTACTACGGGACGATGTACGTCTACTTCATGACGGGCCTCTACCCGTACTCGATCGCGCATCCCTTGTTCCACGACGCGACCCACGTCTGGTTCTTCTCCGTCGGTTATCTCTACTGGCAACCCATCGTCGGCCTCGACCCGGCCCGCTGGCGCCTGTCCCATCCGATGCGCATCGGCTCACTGTTCCTCGGGATGCCCTTCGAGGCCTTCCTCGGCATCGGCATCACCCAGCTTCCCCATCCCCTGGACAAGATCAACAGCCTCGCCGCCACCCACAACGCAGGCGACACCTTCTGGATCCTCTCGATGCTCGTGACCGGGGTGTGGTTGGCGACCATCGTCCTTCAGTGGTTCCGCCAGCTCGATCGCGAGACGGCGCGAGAGGACCGGCGGGTCGAGGCGTCGCTCGCGGAGAACCGCGCGCGCGCCGAGACCCTCGGCATCCACCTGCCCGAGGGCTGCACAGTCCCCTGGTGGCGACTCGAGGAGCTCGAGCAGCGCAGAGCCCAGCGCCCACGCGAGATCAATCCCGCCTCTGACGGCTGAAAGGGCCGGATCACCGACCTCGGGGGGCACCCGGGACCGCCGGCGGGCGCCGCGCCCCGGCTCGCCGGGCCGGCACCCTTTCCCCACGCGCCGCACGCCGTCGCGGAGAGCGCTCTTTCCCACGGCGCCAACGCGGTGCGTGCTGGCACACGGTGGTCCGTCGCGACCGCGTCGGGTCGGCGGGCTCCAAAACGGAAAAGTGACGCGGGGACCCTCCCCCCGGGCGCGCCGGCGCGCCGAAGGCCATGACCGCCGACCGGCCGGCGGGGTGGACCGGTCGTGCCGAGACGCGCGCCGATGCCGGACGCGCTGGGCACGGCGACGCGGCCCGCACGCGGCGCACCTGGGTCAAGAGGCCCGCGAG
Source organism: Actinomycetes bacterium (assembly GCA_021850345.1). The sequence continues at coordinate 12,647 of JAJZMN010000274.1, forward strand.
GTCCGTCCTGGAGCGGTGGGCGTGCACACAGCGAAGTCCCTTGCACCGGAGGTCGGGGTCCCGCGCCCGGGTCTTTCCCCCCTCAGAAGACGCCGGGCGCGGCGCGCGGTCGCCCGGGCGCGACGGAGCCGACGACGGGGTGCGCGCCATCCGCTGTGGTGCTCGGGGGCGTCGGCGTTACTCTCGGGCGGCACCCGGTCCACCGTGGTGCGGGCACAGGATGGGGGCGGCGGTTTGGGCGACAGCGGA
>JAJZMN010000195.1 GCA_021850345.1 Actinomycetes bacterium
GGTCCGCAAAGGGAGCTCGCTCCGGCCGAGGCGCGTCGGGCCCGCCATCTCGAGAGCCCTCGCGGCGCGTGGTCATCGCGGCCGGTGTTCGAGGCGCGCGAGCGCCTCGTTGAGCCGGAGGACGTTCACGCGGGGCGACCCGAGGAAGCCGAGCTCGCGCCCGGTGGTGTTCTGCGCGATGATCCGGCGGACGGCCGCCAGACTCAGGTGGTTCGCGCGCGCGACGGCGGGCGCCTCGGCCGCGGCGTCCGCCGGGGAGATGTCGGGGTCAAAGCCGCTCCCCGACGTCGTCACGAGGTCGTTGGTCGGGGTGATCCCGGCCCGGCGCAGCTGCGCGGCTGTCCGCCGGACGTCCTTCAGGAGAAGCGACGAGCGGGGGCCGAGGTTGGCCGCGCCGCTGGCGTCCGGACTCGCACCCACCGGCTCGGGGCGGCCCGTGAACCAGCGTGGTGCCGAAAAGGCCTGGCCGGCGAGTGTCGAGCCGTTCCTCGTCAGCGAGCCGTTCGCCTGGTGGGGGAAGAGGAGCTGGGCGACGCCGGTCTCGAACGCGGGGTAGGCGAGGCCGCAGAGCACGAACAGCACGATTGAGACGACCACAGCGCGGCGCAGGTGCGTCAGCATCAGTACCACCCGACGGCGGTGAGGAAGAGGTCGATGAGCTTGATGGCGAGGAAGGGCAGGATGATGCCCCCGACGCCGAAGATGAGGAGGTTCCTCCGCAGGATCGCGCCCGCGCTCATCGGGCGGAAGCGCACGCCGCGCAACGCCAGGGGGATCAGGGCAACGATGATCAGCGCATTGAAGATGACCGCGGAGAGCACGGCAGACGTGGGGCTGTGCAGACCCATGATGTTCAAGGTGCGCAACTGCGGATAGGCGGTCACAAAGAGCGCGGGAATGATCGCGAAGTACTTCGCGACGTCGTTCGCGATGGAGAAGGTCGTGAGCGCACCGCGCGTGATGAGCAGCTGCTTGCCGATCTCGACGACGTCGATGAGCTTGGTGGGGTTGGAGTCGAGGTCGACCATGTTGCCGGCTTCCTTGGCTGCGGTCGTTCCGGTGTTCATTGCCACACCGACGTCGGCTTGCGCGAGAGCGGGGGCGTCGTTCGTGCCGTCGCCGGTCATCGCGACGAGCTTCCCGCCCTCCTGCTCGGTGCGGATCAGTGCCATCTTCGCCTCGGGCGTCGCCTCGGCGAGGAAGTCGTCCACGCCGGCCTCCTCGGCGATGGCGGCCGCGGTGAGCGGGTTGTCGCCCGTGATCATCACCGTGCGGATGCCCATCCGGCGCATCTCGTCGAAGCGCTCGCGGATCCCGGTCTTCACGACGTCTTTCAGCTCGATGACACCGAGGACCCGCGCACCGTCGGCGACGACGAGGGGGGTCGCGCCTGCCCGGGCGATCCGCTCGACGAGCGGGTCGAGCTCGGTGGGGATCTCGCCGCGCTGTGCGCGCACGAACTGTTTGACGGCGTCGGCGGCGCCCTTGCGGATCCGGCGCGCACCGTCGTCGAGGCCCGACATGCGGGTCTGGGCGGAGAAGGGGACAAAGACGTGGCCGGCACCGAGCTCGCGCTCGCGCAGGTTGAAGCGCTCCTTGGCGAGGACGACGATCGATCGCCCTTCGGGGGTCTCGTCCGCGAGCGAGGCGAGCTGCGCACCGTCCGCGAGCGTGCGTTCGTCATGGCCGCCCACCGGCCAGAACGCCGACGCCATCCGGTTGCCGAGGGTGACCGTCCCCGTCTTGTCGAGCAGAAGGGTCTGGACGTCCCCCGCCGCCTCGACCGCGCGTCCGGACATGGCGAGCACGTTGCGCTGGACGAGGCGGTCCATGCCCGCGATCCCGATCGCCGAGAGCAGCGCACCGATCGTCGTCGGGATGAGACAGACGAGCAGCGAGACCAGGACCACGATCGACACCGTCGTGCCCGCGTCGCGGGCGAAGGGCTCGAGCGCCACGACGACGGGCAAAAAGACGATCGTGAGCGCGGCGAGCAGGATCGAGAGCGCGATCTCGTTCGGGGTCTTCTGGCGCGTCGCCCCCTCGACGAGCCCGATCATCCGGTCGAGGAAGGTCTGCCCGCGCTCGGCGGTGATGCGGACGACGATCCGGTCCGAGAGGACGCGGGTCCCGCCCGTCACTGCCGAGCGGTCGCCCCCGGACTCGCGGATCACCGGCGCCGACTCGCCGGTGATCGCCGACTCGTCGACGGAGGCGACGCCCTGTTCGATCTCACCGTCGGAGGGGATGACATCGCCGGCCTCGCAGACGACGCGGTCCCCCCGGCGCAGGTCGGCCGAGGCGACCCGCTCCTCGGTGCCGTCCTCGCACAGACGCCGCGCCGTGGTGTCGGCGCGCATCTGGCGCAAGGCGTCGGCCTGGGCCTTTCCCCGCCCCTCGGCGACCGCCTCGGCGAAATTGGCGAACAGGACGGTGAGCAGCAACCAGAGCGTGACGCTCCAGTCGAACAGCCCCGGGTGTGCGACCGACTCGACGAAGGTCACGACCGTGCCGCAGAGCACGACGAACATCACGGGGTTGCGGAACTGGATGCGGGGATCGAGCTTGCGCACCGCGGCGCCGAGCGCGGGGACGACGATCTCACGGTCGAACAGGCCCCGACGGCTGACGACGCCCCGTGTGCCGCGGGGCGTGGGGGCGGCCTCGGCGGCGGGGGTGAGGACGGCGTGGTGGCTCACGAGAAGAACCTCCCGTGGGAGAGCTGCTCGACGATTGGGCCGAGCGAGACGGCCGGGAAGAACGTGAGTGCGCCGACGATGAGGATGACGCCGAGCAGAAGGCCGGCGTAAAGCGGCGTGTCCGTGCGGAACGTGCCGCTCGAGGCGGCGACCGCGGGCTTTGCAGCCAAGGTGCCTGCGAGCGCGAGCGTCGGGACGATGATCGCGAAGCGACCGAGGAGCATCGCGAGGCCGCCGAGGATGTTGTAGAAGGGGGTGTTCCCCGAGAGCCCGGCGAAGGCCGAGCCGTTGTTGTTGGCCTGCGAGGTAAACGCGTAGAGGATCTCGCTGAAGCCGTGCGGTCCGCCGTTGAGCGCGGCGCTGCGACCGGCGGGGAGCGAGACCGCGATCGCGCTGAGCACGAGCACGGTGATCGGCATCACGAGGACGCCGAGTGCGGCGAGCTTCACCTCGCGCGCCTGGATCTTCTTACCGAGGTACTCCGGTGTTCGCCCGACCATGAGGCCGCCGATGAACACTGCGACGATCGCGAAGAGCAGGATCGTGTAGAGACCGCTGCCAACGCCACCGGGGCTGACCTCGCCGAGCATCATCCCGGTGAGGAGGGCGAAGCCGCCCATCGGCGTGTAGGAGTCGTTTGCGCCGTCGACGCTGCCGGTGGAGGTCTGGGTGGAGGCGACGTCGTAGAAGGTCGACTGCGCGACACCGAAGCGGACCTCCTTGCCTTCCATGTTCCCCCCGCCCTGGTGCGCGATCCCGGCGGCCGCGACCGCGGGGTTGCCGCCGAGCTCCGCGGTGTTGGCGATGGCCAGCCAGCCGCCGAACAGGACCGCCATCACCGCGAGGATCGCGACGCCCTCGCGGAGGTTGCCGACCATCTTGCCGAAGGTGTAGGTGAGCGAGACCGGAATCGAGAGGATGAGCGCTGCCGACAGGAAGTTGGTGAGCCCGGTGGGATTCTCGAAGGGGTCCGCGCCGTTTGCGTTGAAGAAGCCACCGCCGTTGGTGCCGAGCTGCTTGATCACCTCTTGCGAGGCGACGGGACCGCGGGGGATGACCTGGGTGACGCCGTTCAGCGCGTCGTGGACGCTCACCGGGCCGGCGAAGGTCTGCAGCGCGCCCTGTCCGACGAAGACCACCGCAGCGACGAGCGAGATGGGGAGCAGGATGTAGAGGACTCCTCGGACGAGGTCCACCCAGAAGTTGCCGATCGTCGGCGAGCTGCGCCGTGCGAAGCCGCGGATGAGCGCGACGGCGACCGCGATGCCCACGGACGCGCTCGCGAAGTTCTGCACGGCGAGCGCACCCATCTGGGTGAGGTAAGACATCGTCGTCTCGCCGGCGTAGTTCTGCCAGTTCGTGTTGGTGACGAAAGAGACGGCGGTGTTGAATGCGAGCGCGGGCGAGACCGCGCCGAGGTGCTGGGGGTCGAGGAAGAGATGGCCCTGGAGGCGCTGCATGCCGTAGACGACGGCGATGGCGACGGCCGAGTAGGCGACGAGCGCGCCCGCGTAACGCTGCCAGGACTGCTCGACCTCGGGGTCGAGGCGCAACAGGCGGTAGACGGGGCGCTCGAGGAAGGCGAGCCAGGCGGTCCGGCCCTCGTAGACGGCGGCCATGTAGGCGCCGAGAAAGCGCCAGCACAAAGCGAGCACGACGAGCATCGCGAGCAGGAAGAGCGCGTAGGGCACCTAGAACCACTCCGCCTTGAACAGCGCGACACCGAGGTAGACGAAGAGCGCGGCCGAGAGCGCGAGCAGGACCGCGTCCGTGGCGTTCATACGCGCTCCAGCGCTCGGATCAGCCCGAGCATCGCGAGGAGGAAGGCGGCGATGCCGAGGACGGCGAGCACATCGGCCATGGACCCACAGTCGCGGCCGCGGCCTCAACGCGACATCAACCGCCGCTCCTGCGCGTTAATACCCCGTCAACGGCGCTTCCGCCGCCCGAGAAACTCGGGCCGTCCGCTCGGACAGGCCCCCGCTTGGTCCTGGCCCGCACGAGGGCAAGGGGTCCGAACTCGTGCACTCGGGTCCAACCCGGGCAAGTCAGCGGAGGTGAGTCCACTGCGGACGCCGCACTGCCGGCCCGTTGTGCTGCGTGGGCGCTCCGTCTGGGACGGAGGACGCGGTGCCTCGGTGCCTGCGAAGAGACCGGCTCTCGCTTCAAAGACCGCACGGTCGGGCGTGCCCGGTGTCGCGCACCCCGGTGGCGAGGCGCGCGCACCTTGCGTGTTGCGAGTGCGAATGACCCTTCTTCGTCCAGGTGGATAAGAAAGGCGGTGTCGCGGGTGCCGCGGCGCTGGCTCTCGGGCGCCGCGGCGCGACCGCGGCTCTGAGGGGCCCTTCCGCTGTGTCGGCGGCTCAGGCGCGAAGTGCCGCCCGGACCCGGCCCATGAGGCGCAAAGCGTGCAATCCGACGACGGCGCTGATCGTCAGCGCGACCGCCGGATCGAGCCAGTAGTTTCCTCCCGTCGCGAAGATGACGGCGCCGGCGCCAGCAACGCCTGCGGCTGCCGCGGCATCGCCCGCGGTGTCGAGCAGGACCGCCCGCACGCTGAGTCCGCCGCCCGAGTCGTCGTCCGCGTCAAGGTCCGCGCCGAGCAGGACCGCTCCGACGAGCATGGTCATCGCCGCCGCGGCGCTCACGGCGAGCACGGGGAGGCCCTGCACCTGGTGGACGCCGGCGATGAGGCGGTCGAGGGCTCCAGCGGTGACCCCGGCGGTGAGCAGGAGAAGCCAGCCCGCGTTGACCAGGGCGGCATAGAGCGTCGCTTTGGGTGAGCCGTCGGGGCGGCGCGCGCTGGGAGCCTCCAGGCGCATCGCCAAGAGCGCGACGCCGATGGCGGCGGCATCGGCCAGGTAGTCGGCTCCCTCCGCCAACACCCCCAGCGAGTGAGCCGTCACCCCGACACCGATCAACGCTCCCACCAGAGCGAGATTGGCGACGAGGACGGTCCACAGTCTCGCCGCACGCGTCATCGCCTGGGTGCTCGTGGGAGAGCTCGGGGCACGTCAGGGCATCGTAGGACCGCGGGTCTTTCCCCTCGTCCCGCTGCCGGAGAGCGCCCTGCAAACAGTTCGCGTCGGCACCCAACGCGGCCGCGGACTCCCGTCTGCTCCCGTGCTGCGTTGACGTGGGCAACGGTGGTCAGACTCGCGCGGACAGGCTGTCCACATCTTCGTCGGGCCCTGGCGGCCGTCGATCGGTGCTGTGTCGGTCGAGGTCGAAGTCATCTTGGCGATGGGCGAGAGGCGCGCTCTGGCGAGACGGCGAGGGCCGACGGAGTCGCCTGCGGTCGATCGAGTGCTCACTCCCGGGCGCCGGTGCTCGGGCATCTCGTGCTCACCCGAGGCGAGGAGCCGATCGACCCCGCGGGGTGACGAGGCGGCCGACGCCGTGACGGTGCCACGCCCGTTTGGGACGCGGGCGGGCTCCCCATCACATCGGGTCCCGCCGGTGCCGGCTCTTGCCCGAGGAGCAGATCACGCTACCGACGCACTCGGTCTCCGCCCCTTTCGCGTCCGGCGGGGGTTCCGGTGCGCCCGAAGTGCACCGGAGTTGAAGTCGACGACCACTTCGTCACCTACCGGCGCGCCCCCTTGAGGACCCCGGGCGTCGCGCCCTCGCGCGGCTGGACGCTCGTCGACGGCACACGCCGCTACCTGGGCGTCGCGGACGAGACGGTCGCTATGGGAGGCGTCGGTGAGGTGCGCCAGATCAGCGTCTATGAGGACGAAAAGCTGGCCCTCCAGATCCTCACCTCGGACAAGGAGAGCTCGGCCGCCTTCCTCGCCCGGCGCCTCGTGAACCGCTGGCGCATCGAGAACACCTTCAAGTACCTGGAGGACCACCACTCCATCCACTGGCTGTGTGACTACGAGATGGATCTCCGCGCCGACACGACCGTCGTCGCTGTCCCGAGGCGCTCAGCAGCACGTGCCGAGCTGAAGGAGAAGGAGGCTGCCGTCGCCACCCTCGAGCGGGTGATCGGCGCGACCGCGACGATCCCCGGGGACGACATCGCCGAGACGAACCGAGGGCTCCGCCGCCTCCAGGACGAGCTCGTCACCGCACGAAACGAGCGCGACGCAGCAAAGGAGGCGCTCCGCCCGGTCCCAGCGAAGGTGCGAAGGAACGAGATCGACCCTCGGCCCAGGTCGCCTCCCCGCGGCTTCACCGTCGGGCGCTGCAGATGGTCTGTCGCCTGCTCGCCGACAACGCCGAGCTCGACCTCGCCCGCAGCCTCAACGCCTATCTCGACGACGAGGACGAGTACACGGGCGATCACCCGCAACCTGCTCCATCAGCCCGGCGCGGTCACCTACGCGAAGCACAGCATCACCGTCACGCTGCGGCCGCCCGATGCCCCCCGTGTCACCCGCGCCCTCGCGCTGCTGTGCGACCAGCTGAACGCCAACCCGCCCCGCATGACCGGCGACCGGCGCCCGATCACCTACGAGATCGCCGCAGCATCTTGAACTCGGCGCGGGGCGCTATTGCCGGAGATCCGAGGCTGTTGCACGAACCCCCGACCGATCTGCGAAGTCCCTGGTAGCGCGCGCGTGAGATCCACCACCTGACCAGGCGCGATGGTGAAGGACGGGCGCCACATCCGCCGCTTCATGCGAAGAGCCAAGGACGCTCCGCCTCCGAGTAAAAGCTCATCTGCGGGACCCACAACCTCTTGAAGCTCTACCGGCGCGCGCTCGGCGACGCCTCGGCGGCCCCCTGCAGTAGATGGCAACCGCAGCGAACTGGTGATCGGACGAGCGGGAAGCCCCTGCCGCCGGTGTCCTCCGGTGGGCAACGCGATGGGGCCGCCCGATCGGCGAGCGCGGCCGACGCCGGGCCTCGTCACGGCCTCCAGTTGCCGTTCGCGCAACAGGCTCAGCGCGTTGTCCTACGTTGGGGGAGCGATGCGATAGCCGACATCCACGCGAGGCGACGGGGAACATATGTTCGATAGCGTGGGACTGTGCCCAGGGTGCCTTCCGGGGCGTCGACTCCCTACGCCGAGCTGCACGCCCACTCGAATTTCAGCTTCCTCGACGGGGCGTCGTCACCCGAGGAGCTCGTTGCCGAGGCTGCCCGGATCGGTCTCGAGGCGCTCGCTCTCACCGACCACAACGGTTTCTATGGCATCGTCCGCTTCGCCGAAGCGGCGCGGGAGGTCGGGCTTGCGACCGTGTTCGGTGCCGAGCTCAGCCTGCCCGCACCCGGGGCGCGTCGCGCGGCGGCACGCGCCGGGTCGATCGACCCGGACGCGACCCATCTCGTCGTGCTCGCCCGCGACCCGGAGGGGTACGCACGCCTCGCCCGGGCGATCAGCCGGGCCCTGCTCGACGGCGGGGAGAAGGGGCGTCCGGCGTTCACGCTCGAAAGCCTTGACGGTGCGCATGGTGCCCACTGGCAGGTGCTCACCGGCTGTCGGCGCGGCGCGGTCCCCGCTGCCCTCGAGCGCGACGGACCCGCCGCCGCGGCGCGTGCTCTGGGGGAGCTGATCGATACGTTCGGTCGGGACGCCGTCGCGGTCGAGCTGTTCGACCACGGCGACCCACTCGACGCGGCGCGCAATGACGCGCTCGCCGCGCTCGCCGCGCGCGCGGATGTCGCGCTTGTCGCGACGGCCAACGTCCACTACGCGACGCCACGACGGCACGCGCTCGCGAACGCGCTCGCCGCGATCCGCGCGCGTGCGAGCCTCGAGCAGGTGCAGGGCTGGTTGCCTGCCTGGGGCGGTGCGCACCTGCGCTCGGGAGCGGAGCAGGCGCGGCGCTTCGCCCGCTATCCCGGAGCGGTCGAGCACGCTGCCGCGCTCGGGCGCGCGCTCAGCTTCGACCTCGCCCTCGTGGCTCCCGGTCTTCCGCCGTTCCCCGTTCCCGCGGGCCTCGACGAGGCCGCCTTCATCCGCCGCCTCGTCGAGGAGCGTGGGGTCCTGCGTTACGGCGCGCGCGGTGCCGAGACGGTTCCAGGGGCCTGGGCGGTGATCGACCGGGAGCTCGGGGTCATCGAGCAGTTGGGCTTCGCGGGGTACTTCCTCGTCGTCTGGGACATCGTCGAGTTCTGCAACCGCGCCGGCATCTACTGCCAGGGGCGTGGGTCTGCGGCGAATTCGGCGGTCTGCTACGTGCTTGGGATCACCAAGGTCGACGCGGTGCGCTTCAACCTCCTGTTCGACCGCTTCCTTTCCCCCGCGCGCGACGGCCCACCTGATATCGACCTCGATATCGAGTCCGCTCGCCGCGACGAGGTGATCGCGTATGTCTACGACCGCTATGGCCGCGATCACGCCGCCCAGGTGGCCAACGTCGTCACCTACCGCCCGCGCTCAGCGGTGCGCGACGCGGGGCGCGCCCTCGGCTACCCGCCCGGGGCACTCGATGCCTGGTCGCGCCGGATCGGTGCCTTCGCCGCGCTCCCCGATCCCGACCCCCGGATGCCACGCCAGGGTCCGTCGGTCGACCGCCTCACCGGAGGCGACGTGCCGGCCGACGTGCTCGCGCTCGCCGCGGCCCTCGAGGACGCGCCTCGCCATCTCGGGATCCACCCCGGCGGGGTTGTCATCTGCGACCGGCCGATCGTCGAGGTCTGTCCGGTCGAGTGGGCGCGCCGCACCGGGCGCTCGGTGCTCCAGTGGGATAAGGACGACTGTGCGGCGGTCGGCCTGGTGAAGTTCGACCTGCTCGGACTCGGGATGCTCGAAGCGCTCCACCGGATGGTCGACCTGGTCGCCGCATTCTCCGGCGAAGAGATCGATCTCGCCACGCTTCCCCAGGAGGACGCCGTCTACGAGATGCTCGGCCGGGCGGACTCGATGGGGGTCTTCCAGGTCGAGAGTCGCGCCCAGATGGCGACGCTCCCGCGCCTTCGCCCGCGCTGCTTTGAGGATCTCGTCGTCGAGGTCGCGCTCATCCGCCCCGGGCCGATCCAGGGAGGCTCGGTCCACCCCTACCTGCGGCGCCGCAACGGTGAGGAGCCCGTCACCTACCTCCATCCCCTCCTCGAGCCGGCGCTGCGCAAGACGCTCGGCGTCCCGCTGTTCCAAGAGCAGCTGATGCGCATCGCGATCGACGCGGCCGGCCTCAGCGGCGCCGAGGCCGACCAGCTCCGCCAGGCGATGGGTGCCAAGCGCTCCCAGGAGCGCATGGCGCGCCTGCGGGGCCGTCTCGAGGCCGGGATGGCGAAGCGGGGGATTCCCCCGGAGAGCGCGGCGGCGATCTACGAGCAGCTCTCGGCGTTCGCGAACTTCGGCTTTCCCGAGTCGCACTCGATCTCCTTTGCTTACCTCGTCTACGCCTCGGCGTGGTTCAAGCACCGGCACCCGGCCGCGTTCCTCGCCGGGCTGCTCAATTCCCAGCCGATGGGGTTCTGGTCGCCGCAGAGCCTGGTTGCCGACGCTCGGCGCCACGGCGTGGTCGTCGGACGTCCGACGGCGCAGGCCCGTCATCCCGGCGCCCACCTCGTCGCCGATCCGCACAGCGCCGGGGGTGTCGGTGTGCGTCTCGGCCTCGATGCCGTGCGGGGGATCGGGACGGCGCTCGCCGGCGAGATCGCCGCCGGTGCCCCCTACGCCGGCCTCGAGGACCTCGCGCGGCGCGTCCGTCTCGGTCGTGGCGCGCTCGAGGCGCTCGCCACCGCCGGCGCCCTCGACGAACTGCCCGGGGCGACGCGTCGGGAGGGTCGGGCGGACCGGCGCGCCGCGTTGTGGGCAGCGGGTGCTTTTGCCGGGGCGGGGCCGGAGCACCTTCCCGGCACCGTGATCGGCGCCGACGCGCCGGCGCTTTCGCCGATGGACCCTCTCGAGGAGACGGCGGCCGACCTCTGGGCCACGGGTGTCAGCCCCGACGCCCACCCCTTCGCCCACCTGCGCCCGGCGCTCGCCGAGCGGGGGATCCACAGCGTCGCCGGGCTGCTCGCGGACCCGCCTGCGGGCCCGCCGGACGGTGCACGGGTGCGCTGCGCGGGTCTCGTCACCCACCGCCAGCGGCCGGCGACGGCTGCGGGGACGGTGTTCCTCAACCTCGAAGACGAGACGGGCGTACTGAACGTCATCTGCTCTGCAGGCTGCTGGGCCCGTCACCGTCGCATCGTCGCGACCGCCCCGGCGCTCGTCGTGCGCGGGCGAATCGAGCGGGTTCCCGGTGTCGTCGCGGTCCTCGCCGAACGCCTCGAGGTGCTCGAGCTGCCTCTCGCGGTCGGCCGCTCACGCGACTTCCGCTAAAGGGCGCCGCTCAGGCGCCCGCCGGGTGGATCGGGCCCGCGCCGGCCGAGAGCGGCAGACCACCTACGCCCCCGCGCCCGGTGAGGATCATCTCCGCGCAGATCGACACCGCTGTCTCCGCCGGCGTGCGCGCGCCGAGGTCGAGGCCGATCGGCATGCGGATTCGCGCGAGGGCGGCCGCGTCCACTCCCGCTGCCGCAAGGCGCGCCCGACGGTCCGCGACGGTGCGGCGCGACCCCATGGCCCCGATGTAGCCCGCGCCTTGCGCGAGTGCGGCGCGCAGCGCCGGGACGTCGAACTTCGGGTCGTGGCTGAGGACGCAGACGGCGTCTCGCGGACCGAGCGCCGGCTCAAGGGCGGACAGGTGCCGGTCCGGCCAGTCGACCACCACCTCGTCGGCGGCGGGCAGCCGGGCGGCGGTCGCGAACGCGGCGCGCGCGTCGCAGACGGTGACGTGGTAGCCGAGGAGCTTCGCCTGTGCGCACAGCGCCGCGGCGAAGTCCGTCGCGCCGACGACGACGAGACGGCGCGCCGGCGCGAACCCCTGGAGGAAGATTGTCACGTCCTCCTGCAGCGCCTCACCGCGGCACCCGTAGCGGCGGACGGCGCTGGCGCTCGCGGTGTCGGCGACCGCGACGAGATCGCGCCCGACGACCCGGTCGAGCTCGGCGTCGCCGAGCGAGCCGAAGGTCGTGTCCCCCGCGAGGATCAGGGCCGCACCGGCCCCGGCCGGGCCGCGCGCCGCCTCGAGCAGGGTCGCCACGCCGCTCGGGGATGAGCCCCCGAGCGCGCCGAGGAGTGCGTCGGCGCCGGCCGCCGGCCACCGGTACGGCTCGATGTACACGTCGAGCTCCCCGCCGCAGGTGAGACCGATCTCGAGCGCGTCGGCGTCGCTGTAGCCGAACCGGCGCCGACGCGGGACGCGCCGTTCGAGGACGTCGAGAGCGTCCTCGACGACCGCGGCTTCGACGCAGCCTCCCGACAGCGAGCCGACGACGCCGCCGTCGGCGCTGACGGCCATCGCGGCGCCGGGGTCGCGTGGGCTCGATCCTTCGGTCGCCACCACGCGCGCCAGCGCGCCCGGGAGGCCGGCGGCGTCCCAGGCGCGCAGCGCCGCGAGCACGGCACGCATCAGGCGGGGAGCTCCGCGAAGCGCCAGTGAGCGAGGTCGGTCGGGGTGTCCACGTCGCGGGGGTCGCCCGGGCAGGCGACCGTGAGCGCGTCGGGGCGGTCGAACAACACCCGGGCACCCTTTTCCCCGGACTCGGGAACCTCGTCCCACAGCGAGGCGGCGAGGCGGACCGGCGGGTGGCGCCGCCCGGTGAAGGACGCGACGGCAAGTGGCGCGTCGCACGCCGCGAGCCGGCGCCAGGCCTCGGCCGGGACCCCCGGCGCGTCCCCAAGACCGACCACGGCCGCGTCCGCGCCGACCTCGGCCGCCCACGCGAGGCCGCGGCGCAGCGAGGTGGCCAGGCCCTGCTCCCAGAGCTCGTTGGTGACAAGAGCGATGCCGGGCGGGCAGAGTCCCGCGAGGTCGGCCGCGCCCTGGACTACGACGCCCTCGCCGCAGCCCGCGCGCATCGCGTCGACCGCCCAGCCGAGGAGAGGACGGCCACCGAGGGGCGCGCGCAGCTTCTCGGCACCCGGGCCGAAGCGACGCCCGGCGCCGCCCGCGAGCAGGACCCCGACGACCCTCATCGCCGCGTCCGCTCGCACGCCCGAGGACCCGGGGCCAGAAGCGCGCGTCGACCCTCCCTCGAGAACCGCACCATGGACCTCCCTCGCGGGAGTCTAGGAGCCCGCCCTCGCCGGCCCCGGGCCCCAGCGACCGGCGCCGTCACGGGGGGGCGCGCCGTTCCGTCGCTAGTGTACTGACACTGAAATAGCCGCGCGGTTGGGGTAGCCTCGGGCATGGCCC
>JAJZMN010000194.1 GCA_021850345.1 Actinomycetes bacterium
AGTGCGGTCGCAAGGGGTTACACCGGTTGCGTACTGCGCCGGTGGGCGTCAGGCATGACCCTGTGGTCGCCAGTCCTCTGGTGGGTCTTCGCCGACGCGTCCGTCCACCGCCTCGCGCAAAAGGTCGGCGTGCCCCGTGTGGCGTGCGTACTCCTCGAGGAGATCGCACAGAAGCCTCCGCAAGTTTGCGTGCCGGGCGCCGAGTCCCATGTGAACCTGCTGATCGAGGCCGCCATGTCGAAGCGCCTCCTGGAGACGCGCCCGAGAGCGCGCGACCGCGCCGACCCAAAGGGAATACAGCTGCTCTGGGGTGTCGTCGAGAGCTGAGGTGAACTCCCACTCGTCGTCGTCCTCGTCCCGGTCGAGCGCGCTCCAGGGCTCGCCGAGCGGCTCACCAGTGAGCTTGGTCGTGAACGCGTAATCCTCGACGAGCGCCAAGTGCTTTAGGAGGCCGCCGAGGGTCAGCGCCGAGAAGTCGATCCGTCTTCTGAGACCGGCCGCATCGAGGCCTTCGGTCTTCCACTGAAACGTCGCCCGCTGGCGTTCGAGGGCGCCGATGATCGCTTCAGGCTCAGTGCCGGCCAGCGGCGGCTCCCAGGGAGGAGATTCCCGCTCGCCTTCGACAGTCACGGCGACCACGGTAGCTGCCGGACCATGGTGCCTTTCGGCGCTGCGAACGACGTGCACTCAGCGCAGACTCCGGCTTGCCGGGCCCGCAAGCTGCTCGTGACCGGCTGGCTCATCGACAAGTCCGCTCGGTCCGCTCGCCTGCAGCCCAGATGCCGAAGAGTGGGTGCCTGCCGAGTACCTCACCCCGGCGATCGAGGACCGGGCCGGCGAGGTCCAAGTGGCACTCACTGAGTGCGGTCAGCATCGCACCGCATCGATTCCGGACCTGCTCATCGCCGCTACCGCCGAACTGGCTCAGCTGACCGTTCTGGACCACGACGAGGCCTTCGACCGGATCGCCGATGTCACGAAGTAGCGTGCCCCCAACGGGATTCGAACCCGTGCTACCGCCTTGAAAGGGCGGCGTCCTGGGCCGCTAGACGATGGGGGCCGCGGCCCCGTCGCGGGGCTCCGCGCACGCTAGCAGCGCCGTCCGTCGCCGCGTCAGGACGGGGCCGTCGCGGTGCCTTCCGCGGCACCGGCTGGCGCATGGGCGTCCGTGCCGACGCCCACCAGGTCGGGAACCGCGCACAGCCGTGCGGGCACCCGCTCGGGCGCATGGTGGGTCAGCGCGAGGAAGAACTGGACGACGCCGATCACCAGCACGGTCGCGCCGAGCTCGTGCACCTCGACGAGCAATGCCGGCAGGTGGGTGAAGTACTGGGTGTAGCCGACGACGGCCTGGAGCACCAGTACCACGACCAACAACCGGCCCGCCTTGCGCACTCGCTCGGGAACGTCGAGTGCATGCAGCAGCACCGCGAGCGAGAGCACGACGCCGATGAGGAAGAGCGCAAGCGTCGAGTGCAGCTCGGCCATCTCTCGAAGCGGTACGGGGATCCGCTTTGCGACGATCTGCCCCTGGGCCCCTCCCGCGTCGGGAGCGGCCCCGGTCGTCGCCGCACCTGCGGCTATGACGACGGCAACCAACAGGACCAGGCCGCGGGACAAGAGGAGGACCGGTCTCGGGACGAGCAGACGCCCCGCCACGGTGTAGTCGCGGCTCGCCCGGTGCACGAGGACGGCGGCGTCCGCGAGGAGCAGCATCGTGGCGAGGAAGTGGACGATCACGAGGTACGGATTCAGCTTGGTGTAGACGACGATCCCGCCGAGCACCGCCTCTGCCAGCACGCCGGCGACGAGCCCACCCGACAGCCAGGCGAGGTCGCGCCGCAGCGGCCGGCGCAACAGGGCGGCGAGGAAGGTCGCACCGATCACGACGACGAGGACGACGGTGACCATCCGGTTGCTGAACTCGACCAGGGAATGGAACTGCAGCGGCGGGGTGAGGTGGCCCTTCATGCAATTGGGCCAGTCGGAGCATCCCAGCCCCGACCCGGTGACACGCACCGCCGCACCGGTGAGCACGATCGCCGAGACGCAGACGAGAGAGGCGAGCGAGAGGTGCCGGACCGTCGAGGGAGCGACGGCGGGCACCCGGCGGCGCCCCCGGGCTGCGAGCGAAGCGACCGGCGACCGCACGGCGATCGATCGTAGCGGTGACCAAATGGACCCGTGTGGCGCGCACTGCCATAGGCACGAGCGGGCGCGCGGAGCGCCGGCGCGCGCAGCCGTAGGCTGCCCGAGTCATGTCCGCCGCCGCAGAGCAGCCGGAGGAACCAGCAGATCAGCCCGAGGGTCCGGCACCTCAGCGCCGCCGTCCTCGCCCGATCTTCCTGGTCGTCGGACTCGTGGTCGCGGCCGCGCTCGCCGCGGGGCTCGTCGGCGTCGGCGTCCACGCGACGGGGGCTGGGAGCGGGACAGCGCTCGTCGGCGCCGGCAAGCCGGCACCCCACTTCGAGCTGCCCGTCCTCGGGGCACCCGCCGGCTCGTCGGGCAAGGTCGGTCTCCCGGCGGACGGCGGGAGCGGAGGGAGGCCGGCGATCCTCCTCTTCTTCGCGAGCTGGTGCCCGCCGTGCCAGCGTGAAATTCCCACCCTTGCCTCGACCTACCGCCGGCAGCATGCAGCGCACAGCCGGCTGGCGAAGGTCTCGGTGATCGGGATCGACGCCAACGACCCGACGTCCAACGCGCTCTCCTTCGTGCACTCGAGCGGCGTGACCTTCCCCGTCGGTGCGGACGTCAACTTCGCGGTGACCCAGACACTTTTCGACTTCATCCGCCTCCCCGAGGCGGTGTTCGTGCAAGGCAACGGCACGATCGCCGGGATCCACCTCGGACCGTTGTCGCCGAGCCGCTTCGTCTTCTGGGAGCGAAAGCTCCTCGCGAGCGCCTGAGCCGGCTCCTCACTCCCAGCGGAAGGTGAGGGCGGCGAGCGCGGAGGCACCCACCGCCCAAGCACCGAGCGTGATCCACGCAGCTGCGGGGACGGCCGTGCCGAGCCCGAGGGACGCATGCAGGGCGTCGGACAGCGCCGCGGCAGGGAGCGCGCGAGCGGCGTCCGCGAGGGGTCCAGGGAGCTTTGCGAGCGGCACGATCATTCCACCGAGCAGCAGCAGCACCAGGTAGAGCCCGTTCGCGGCGGCGAGGTTCACCTCCGCTCGGAGGACGCCGGCAAGGAGCAGTCCGATGCCACCGAAGGCGACCGTGGCGAGCACCGCCGCGCCGAGCGCCGCCGCCGCAGCCGGCCCCCCATGACCCTGGCCGGGCTGCCAGCCGAGCGCGAAGCCGACCGGCACCAGCACGGCGGCCTGCAGGACCTCGACGAAGAAAATGGTCGTGACCTTCGCCCCGAGCAGGCGCGGACGACCGAGCGGCGTCGTGCCGAGCCGCTTCAAGACGCCGTAACTTCGCTCGAAGCCCGTCGCGATTCCGAGCGACACCATCGCGGTCGACATGACCGCGAGCGCGAGGATCCCCGGAGCGAAGAAGGAGACCGCAGGCCCCCTGCCGGTGGAGATGACGTTGGAGGTGGAGAAGAAGACCAAGAACGCGACCGGGATGCCGACCGTGAGGAGGAGCGTCTCGCCGCGCCGCACGGTCATGTAGGTCTCCGCCTCCACCTGAGCGACGAAGGGACGGAGGGCGCTCACCGGCGGTCCTCGCCACGGGGCGACCGCCCTTCACCGTGCGCGCGCAGCACGTCGAGGTAGGCCTCCTCGAGTGAGCGCCCGACGCGGAGATCACTGAAGGCGATCCCTCGCTCGGCCAGCCAGGTGGCGACGCTGGCGGCCAGCGCGGCGGGTGCCGGCTCCGCCGACGTGCCCGGCCCGGAGGAGGCGGCGACCTGGACGCCGACCTCGACCCGGTAGCGACCGGGCTGCTCCTCGGTCACCGAGGTCCGAGCACCGAGTACGAGCCGGAGGTCTTCGAGGTCCAGCCCCGGCGGCGCTCCGAAGGCCACCTCCTTGGCGATTGCCGGCTCGCCCGCGAGCGACGACGGCGTCCCCTCCGCGACGACGGTTCCGCCTGCGAGCATCAGCACCCGGTCGGCTACCCGCTCCGCCTCGGCGAGCTCGTGGGTGGTCAGAAGGACGCACGCCCCCCGGTCGCGGAGGTCCCTGATCACCTCCCGGACGGCCAGGCGGCCTTCCGGATCGACCCCGGAAGTCGGCTCGTCGAGCAACAGCACCTCCGGGCGCCCCACGAGGGCGAGCGCGAGCGAGAGCCTCGCCTGCTCGCCTCCGGAGAGATGGCGCCACGGCGTACGCGCGACCGGCGTCAACCGGACGAGGTCGAGGAGCGCCTCGGGGTCTTCGGGGTCCGTGTAGTACGACGCGAAGAGCCGCAGCGCCCGTCTGGGCGCGAGCATCGGGTAGACACCGCCGCGCTGGAGCATCACGCCGATGCGTGCGACGAGTGCCGCGTGATCGGCGACGGGATCGAGGCCGAGGACCCGTACGGTGCCCGACGCGGGGCGGCGGTACCCCTCGAGGCACTCGACGGTGGAGGTCTTGCCGGCGCCGTTCGGACCGAGGATGCACAGGACCTCGCCGTAGTCCGCGGTGAACGAGACGTGGTCCACTGCGGTGCGCGACCCGTAACGGACGACGAGCTCCGAGCAGTTGACGGCGGGCGCGACGCGAGCGTCCAACCCGGTTGGGCCATCGGCCGGCATAACACGGCCACGCTACTGTCGGCGCCAGATGATCGACATCCGCCTCGTCCGTGACGACCCCCAGCGCGTCAAGACCGCGCTCGCCAGGCGCGGGGTCGCGCCCGGGGACGTGGACGCCATCGCCGGCCTCGACCGGGACCACCGTGCGGTGCTCGCCCGCCAGGAGACGCTGCGCGCGAGGGTGAAGGCGCTCTCGCGCGAGGTCGCCGACGCCAGGCGGGCCGGCGACACGGACCGTGCCTCCACGCTCGCCGACGAGAGCCGCCGCGTGGGCGAGGAGGAGAAGGCCGCGGCCCAAGAGTCCGACCGGCTCGGCGCGGAGCTGCGCACGTTGCTCCTCTCCACGCCCAACCTCCCCGCGGACGACGCCCCCGAGGGAGCCGGTCCGCAGGACAACGTGGAGCGTCGCCGCTGGTGGCCCGGGATGGACGACGGCGCGCCCGAGCCGGTGCCGGCCGAGCACCAGCGCGTACCGCACTGGGAGTTGGGCAGTGCGCTCCGGATTCTCGACATGGCCTCCGGGGCGCGCCTTTCGGGATCGATGTTCCCGCTCTACCGGGGGGACGGGGCGCGTCTCGTGCGCGCGCTCACCTCGTTGGCCTTGTCACGTCACGCAGGCGACTACGAGGAGATCCGCCCTCCGACGCTGGTGCTCACCGAGACGATGACCTCGACCGGGCATCTCCCGAAATTCGCCGACGAGGCCTACCACATCGAGCGCGACGACCTCTGGGCCATCCCCACCGCGGAGGTCCCGCTCACCTCGATGCACCGGGGCGAGATCCTTGACGAGTCCGACCTGCCGGTCCGTCTGACCGCGGTGTCCCAGTGCTTCCGACGGGAGGCCGGTGCCGCTGGCCGGGACACTCGGGGGATCCTGCGCGTCCACGAGTTCGAGAAGGTGGAGCTGTTCGCGTACGCCGCGCCCGACCAGGCACCTGGCATCCTCGCGGACATCCTTTCCAGGGCCGAGGAGCTGCTCCGTGAGCTCCGCCTCCCGTACCGGGTGCTCGACCTGTGCACCGGCGACCTCGGGACGTCCTCGGCGCGGACCTTCGACCTGGAGGTGTACGCGCCGGGGTCCGACCGGTGGCTCGAGGTCTCCTCGGTCAGCTGGTTCGGCGACTACCAGGCGCGACGGGCGAACGTCCGTTACCGCCCAGCCGCCGGCGGCCCGCCCGTGCTCGTCCACACGCTCAACGGTTCGGCCCTCGCCTGGCCGCGCGTGTGGGCCGCGCTCGTCGAATGGGGGCGGCAACCCGACGGATCGGTGCGACTCCCAGACGTCCTCGCGCCATGGTTGGGGCCGGATCCCGTGATCCGGCCGTGTGAATCGGAGGGTCGTCAGGTCCGGCGTCCGCTCGGGCCGGACGCCTCGAAGCGGTAGCCGACGCCGCGCACAGTGGTGATCAGGACGGGGCGGGACGGGTCTGCCTCGATACGTGACCGGAGCCGCTTCACGTGCACGTCGAGGGTCTTCGTGTCGCCGATGTAGTCGGCGCCCCACACTCGATCGATGAGGACGTCGCGCGTAAGGACGCGCCCGGCGTTCTCCACGAGCAGGGAGAGGAGCTCGAACTCCTTTCGACGGAGGTGGACCTCTTCTCCCCGGACGAAGACCCGCCGGGTGTCGAGGTCCACCCGGACCCCCCCGGCCTCCCGCGACCCTTCTTCGCGTTCCCCGCCGATACCCTCGTCTTCGCCGCCCGCCCGCCCGCCCGCGCCCCGTCGCATGACGGCCCGGATGCGTGCGACGAGCTCACGCAGGCGGTAGGGCTTCGCGACGTAGTCGTCGGCGCCGACCTCCAGACCGACCACGGTGTCGATCTCGGTGGACTTCGCGGTCACGATGATGATGGGCACGTTGGAGCGGCCACGGATGGTGCGGCACACGTCGATTCCGGAGACCTTCGGCAGCATCAGGTCCAGCAGCACGACGTCCGGCTTCGCCTGGTCGAAGAGCCGCAGCGCCTCCGAGCCGTCCCTCGCCACGGTCACCTCGAAACCCTCGCGCCCGAGCCCGACGACGAGCGCGTCGACGAACGACTCCTCGTCCTCTGCGAGAAGCACCTTGATGGGTTGGGCGTCGGTCGTCATGGCCTGCTGGCCAAAGGGTACCGGGGAAGCGGCACCTTCTGCCCTGGTGCCCCGTCAGCTCCGGTCGGGTTGCAGCGGAAGCACCAGCGTGAACGTGGAGCCTTCACCCTCGCGGGACTCGACCTCCACCCACCCCTGGTGGTTGTTGGCCACATGCCGGACGATCGAGAGTCCGAGCCCCGTGCCACCGGTCTCCCGGCTGCGCCCGTGGTCGACACGGTAGAAGCGCTCGAAGATGCGGTCGAGATCTCGAGCCGGGATGCCGACGCCGTGGTCGATCACCGAGATCCGCACGGTGTCCCTCGCCGGGCGCCCGGATGCCCGTTCACCGTTGGTCCCGACCGCCGCCCCGATCGCCATTCCCGGGACCGTGGACACCGAGGTACCGGTGGCCTGCTGGGTGACGACGGCGGGCGGTTGCGACGTTGCATCCGGCATGACGGCGTTCTGCGCGTCGGTGCCCGGGGCCTGCGACGCGCTCCCCGGCTGCGCGTCGGTGCCCGGGGCCTGCGACGCGCTCCCCGGCTGCGCGGCGCCCGGCGCCTGCGCGGTGCTCGGGGTCGACGCGGAGACGGACTCGGACGTGCCAGCACTGCTCGCGGCGATCACCGTGCTCGCCGCATGCGAGACCCCCGCCGTTGCCGATGTGACGCGCGCGGGGAGGCCCGTGCCCCCGCTCGGCGGCCCGTCCGGGGCCTCGAGCGTGGCCGGCGCCAGCGTCGCCGAGACTGTCACCGTGCTTCCTTCGTAGGAGTACGTGACGGCGTTCTCGATCAGCGCGTGCATGGCGGAGACCAACTGTCGACGGTCGCCCAGCACGACGACGGGAGGCTCCGTCTCGTTCAGGTTGATGGAGATGCGGCGCTGCTCGGCCGACGCCCGCACGCGCTCCACCGCCTCGGCCATCACGAGGTTCACGAGGACTGGCTCACGGGGGGGTGCCTCCTCGGACTCGATTCGGCTCAGGTCCAAGAGGTCGTCGATGATCCGGCTCACGCGAAATGCCTCGCTGTGGATCCTGCTCGCAAGCCGTCGGGCGACGTCGGCGTCGGGTTCCGCGACGAGGGTCTCGGCCAGCAGCCCGAGGGCTCCCATCGGCGTCTTCAACTCGTGGCTCACGTTCGCCACGAAGTCGCGCCGGATCTCTTCGAGACGCCGCCGCTCGGAGACGTCTTCGATGATCGCGATCACGCCCAACGGTCGCCGGCCGTTGTCGATGAGTCGCGCCCGCACGGTCAACGTGCGCCTTGGTGGACCGTAGAGGTCGAGCGTCCGTTCGGCCGCCCCGGTGTCCCAGGCGTCCTCGAGGAGCTCGGTGACGGCCTGCGCCGCGAGCGCGTCGCCGTGGCGGCTCGTCATGAGCGCGGTCGCCCGCGCGTTGCGGTAGACGACGGACCCGTTCTCGTCGCACAGGACGACGCCTTGGGGAAGGGTGTCGAGGGATCGCCGCAGCCGGATCGCATCAGCGCTCGAGTCCGCGACCGCCTCGGTCGCCGCGCCCGTCACCTGCTCGAGGTGGGAGAGCGCGGTCTCGAGATTCGCGTTTTCGTCGGGTGCCTCGATTCCGAGCCGTGATCCGAGCGCCGTGAGCCGCTGGGAGAGCGCGCGTTGCCCCGAGTGCCGGCCGATCAAGAGGGCGACGATGACGCCCGCCACGAAGATCGCCGCCCCGACCGCATAGACCTCGGGCGCCGGAAGACTCCCCGACGAGGCGAGCCCGAGCGGAGGGCGCCGGTGTGCCGCGACGAGCCGGAGGGACTCGGCACCGAGGGGGAAGCGGGCGGTCACGGTCATGCCACCGTCCCTCGGACCCTGGTCACCACGGCCTTCAGCATGGCAGCCGCACCCCCGTCTGCGGGGGCATCCGGTCGGAAGGCGTCTGATCGCCGGATTCCATCACAGGACTTGATAACGCATGAAAACGCATGGTATAACCTCACGCAGTCACAGGGCGGGAAGGGCCGACGACCGGAGGAGGCAGTGGCAGACATGGCAGCAGGTGAGGTGTGGGGCTGGGCCGCTTCGGCGGTACGGGAGGCGGGTGTGCAGGGTGCAGCTCATCGGAAGGTGCTGCTGAGCGTCGTCACAGGGTTCAAGCCGACAGCCAACGCGCTGCCGGGCGGGTCGAGCTTGCTGCATCTGATCAACGGGCTGGGTGGCTGGGCGCTGCTGCTCGCCCTCGCCGGCCTCGTGATCGGCGCCGCCTTGTGGGCCATCGGCTCCCACTCGCAGAACTATCAGCAGTCGTACGTGGGAAGGCGGGCGGTGCTCGTCTCCGGGGTCGCGGCGCTGCTCATCGGGGCGGCTCCGACCCTGATCAACTTCTTCTTCAGCACCGGGCACGGCATCGTGAACCCTCTCCCGCAGTGACCGGCTCGTGGCCTGCCCGCTTCCGCTCAATCTCGTCTGCGGCGCCGTCGGCGGCGCGTCCTCGGCCGTCGCGGGCGGCGTCCTCTCCGCCATCGCCGGGTGGGTCGTCCAAGGGGCGTCGTGGCTGCTCGACGCGCTGGGAAGGGTGATCTCGTCGACCACGACGGTGGACGTCCGTGCGTCGTGGTTCCTTTCGCACTACCAGGTGATGGCCGCGATCGCCGGCGTGGTCGCGGTGCCGATGCTCCTGCTCGCGTCGGTGCAGGCCGTGTACCACCAGAGCGCGGCGGTGCTCGGGCGGGCGGCATTCGTCCACCTGCCGCTCGCCGGACTCCTCACCGGGGCAGCCGTCCAACTGGTGCAGCTCTCGCTCGCGGTGACCGACGCGCTGTGCAAGATGGTCACGACGAGCACGGGAGGGGAGCTCGACAGGGCCCTCAAGTCCATCGGGAGGGCGCTGTCACATCAGCCCTTGCCGCTCCCGACCTTCGTCATGACCATCGGCGCGCTGCTCATCGTCTCGGGAGCGTTCGTGCTGTGGCTCGAGCTGCTGGTGCGATCTGCAGCGATCTACGCCGCCGTTCTCTTCCTGCCGCTCGCCCTCGCAAGCCTCGTGTGGCCGGCGGTCTCCCACTGGTGTCGGCGACTCGTCGAGACGCTGGCCGCGCTCGTCCTCTCCAAGTTCGTGGTCGTCGCGGTGCTCTCCCTGGCCGTCGGGGCAGTGAGTAGGGGCAGGGGATTCTCCACGGTCCTTGCAGGGGGTGCGCTGCTGCTTCTCGCCGCGTTCACGCCGTTCACGCTGCTCCGCCTCGTGCCGCTCGTGGAGGTCGGTGCCGCGATGCAGCTCGAAGGAGCGCGTCAGCGGGTGCGCAACGGGTGGGGGAGGGCACCCGACAGCGCGGTCGGCTTCGCGTTGCGTCACGCCCGCGAGCACGGGGCGCACCGGGAGACAGCTCCCGATGCCTGGACACCGGGTGCACCGGGAACCGGCACCACATCCGATCCCGGGGTTCCCGGGTCTCCGGCGGGTGGCGGAGGCGGGCCTGGAAGCTCGTCCGAGGGATTGCTCGGCGCGGCTGGCGCGGCGGCTGGCGTCGGTGCCGGTGTCGGTGCCGCCGGTGCCGGTGCCGGTGCCGGTGCCGGTGAGGGGTTCGTCGCCGGCGCCGGTCGTGGAGGGGCGAGGGGCGGCGACCCGCTGCCGCTCGGCCCCATGCCGAGAGAGTGGCTGCCGCCGGGGGACCTGACGGTGCCGCCGGGGACAATCCCCGCGTGGGAGGGGTCGCCGGAAAGCGTGATCGCGGCGCTGGAGTCGGCGAACCGGCCGCACCGCATCGAGCCCGACGGGTACGGAGGCATCATCCCCGGAGTCGCTTCCCCGCTGTGGGGCGGCACAGAGCCGTTGAGCCGGTTCGAGCCGGGGCCCAAGGACGACTGGGGGGACTGGCACGTCGAAGAGGGCCCGAGCGCCGGCATGACCGCCGCCGAGCCCGCCCCCCCGACCGACCGGGACGAGCAGTGGAACCGTTGGGACGATCAGTTGAGCCCCTGGGACGGGCGCGGGGACGGGCGCGGGGACGGACGCCGGGAGGGCGACTGAGATGCCGGCGACACGAGGCCGGTACCGCTTCGGCCCGCTCGAGCGGCGCGGGTTGATCGCCGGATGGCGTGGAGGCCAGGTGGCGGTGGTCGCGGTGGGCGCGGTCCTAGCGATCGCGGTGCTGCACCGCCGTCCTACGGCACCCGCGGTCGCCGTCGCCGTCGTGGTCGTGGTGGCGTGCGTCGCGGTCGCGTGGTGGCCGATCGCCGGGCGGAGCGCGGAACAGTGGCTGCCGATCGTCGTTCGATGGGGCGGAAGCGGCCTCCTGGGCGGCCGAAGACGGCGGGCAGGGGTCGAGAAGGCTGGGCACTGCGTGGGACCCGACGGCGCTCCCTGTCTCGTGAGCTCGGGGGTGAGCACGGGGCACGCGATGCAGTCCGGGCGTCGCGCCCGCAATCGGATGATCGGCGGTCCCTTCGCCGGGCTGGAGGTCCTCGGCTTCGCTCCGCGGGATGGAGAGGGTCTGCTCGGGGTCCTCCACGACGAGCGAGCACGGACCTACACCGCCGTGATGGAGCTCCTCGGACATAGCTTCGCGCTCCTCTCGGACGAGGAGAAGGAGCGGCGCGTCGCCGCGTGGTCGTCGGTGCTGAGCTCTCTCGCCCGCGAGCGGTCGGTGGTGCACCGGGTCCAGTGGCTGGCCGCGACGATGCCCGACGACGGTGCCGGCGTGGAGGGGTACCTCGCCGTGCACGGAGTGCTTCCAGAGGACGCGCCCGCCCGCCGGTCGTACGCGGCGCTCCTCCGGCGCTCTGGTGGCGAGACGTGCAGGCACGACGTGCATCTCGCGATCCAGATCCGGGAGAGTGGCGCGACCGCGCGGGCCATGCGATCGCTCGGAGGCGGCCCACGAGCGGCTTGCGCGCTGCTCTCTAGGGAAGTGGCCTCCATCCGCCGTCACCTGTCCGCTGCCGACGTGCCCGTCGAGCGAGTCCTCGATGAGCGGGCCATTGCCGCACTGGTGCGTCGTGGGATCGATGGATGGAGCGCAGGTGGACGGACCTGCCCACCGTGCAACGTCTCGTGGCCGTGGCCGCTCGCGACGGAGGCCGAGTGGGGCGCACTGCGGGCAGACGGCGGGTGGCACGCGACGTACTGGGTCGCCGAGTGGCCACGTCTCGACGTCGGTCCCGAGTTCCTCGGACCCCTGCTCCTCGGGTCCGTGCGACGGACGGTCGCCGTCGTGATGGAGCCGCTCAGTCCCTCTCGGGCGCAAAGGCAAGCCGAGCGCGCACGCACCGCCGATGTCGCCGACGCGGAGCTGCGCCGAAGAGGAGGCTTTCTCGCCACGGCCCGCAGGACGCGGGAGGCGGAGGTCGCCGTGCGGCGAGAACGCGAAGTGGCGGACGGCCATGCGTCGTTCCGGTTCTCCGGCTACGTGTCGGTGAGCGCACCCTCGCGCGACCAGCTCGCCGCCGACTGCGAGGCGACCGAACAGGCGGCCGCGCAGTGCCGGCTGGAGCTCCGCCGGCTCTACGGCGATCAGGAGGAGGCGTTCGCCTGCACCCTTCCGCTCGGCCGTGGGCTGTCTTGACCCACTCGGGAGACGGCTCGGCAACGGGTGGTCGCCGTGCCGGTACCTGGGTAGGGGCGCCGGCTCCACGCTGCTCCATTCGGCGCGGAAAGAGGGCCGGCACCCCCGAAGGGGCGGTCCGTCTGCTCATTTCGCTCGCTTCGTCGCGGAGCGCAACAGCCGCTCCGTCCGGCGGACCTCGCGCTGCGCGGCGTCCCGGTCGGCTCGCGCACGCTTCACTTCGCGTTCGGCCTTCCCGGCAGCCTCTCGCCGCCGTGCCAGCTCCATCTCGGCTGCCGTGAGCGACTCTCTCTCGTGTTCGGCAGATCGCTCTGCTGCCGACAGTGCCGCAGCGGCAAGTCCGGCCGCCCGACGTGCCGCTCGGACCGCCTCTCTCGCCTCTCTCGCTGCTCTTGCTCCTTCGGTTGGCGTTGCGTCCTTTCCCGCCTTTGCGCGGGTCGTGGCCTCGGGAGGCTCGGGGGCCTCGGGGGGCTCGGGGGGCTCGGGGGTCTT
>JAJZMN010000200.1 GCA_021850345.1 Actinomycetes bacterium
CGGGTGAGCACCGGCCCCTCGGAGGGCGGCCCGGCGGAGGGCGGCCCGGCGGAGGGCGGCCCGTCGGAGGGCGGCCCGTCGGAGGGCGGTGCGGCGGAGGGAGGCGCGGCGGAGGGAGGCGCGGCGGAGGGAGGCGCGGCGAGAGCGGCGGTGCGGGCGTTCGCAGCGGCCCACGGCGCGCCGCCGCGCCTGCTCGTCGCGAAGCCCGGGCTCGACGGCCACTCGAACGGCGCCGAGCAGATCGCCCTGGCCGCGAGGGATGCCGGCTTCGAAGTCGTCTACCAGGGGATCCGTCTCACGCCGGCAGAGATCGTCGCGGCCGCCCGCGACGAGGACGTCGACGTCGTGGGGCTCTCGGTCCTCTCCGGATCGCACCTCGAGCTCGTGCCCGAGGTGCTCGATCTGCTTCGGGCCCAAGGGGTGGACGCACCGGTCGTCGTCGGCGGCATCGTGCCCCACGACGACGCCGAGGTCCTCCGGGGCAAGGGCGTCGCTGCCGTGTACACGCCCAAGGACTTCGAGCTCGACCGGATCGTCGCAGAGCTCGCGGTCCTCGCCGGTCGGCGTCACGGCGGCTGACAGCCAGGGCCCAACGCCCGCCTTCGGCCGCCCGCACTGCGAGCGACTGACGGGCGAGGGGCTCCGGGTCCTCGCGGTCGCCGAGCGCAGCGCCTCGACCCGTCCCGCGCTCGGCGCCCGTCAGGGATAGGGGTCGTGCGGGGCTCGGCCGGAGAGGACACGCACCAGGTCCTCCGTCGCACGCCTGCGGACCTCGGCCACCGACTCGACCGAGGAGAAGGCCACGTGGGGCGTGATGAGCACGTCGTCTCGGCCCGCGAGCGCAGGAGGGATGTCCGGCTCGTCGGGGACCACGTCGAGCGCCGCCGCACCGGGGTGCCCCGCCTCGAGCGCGGCGGCCAGCGCGTCGACGTCGACCAGCCGACCTCGCCCGGTGTTGACGAGCAACGACCCCGGCCGCATCAACGAGAGGGCCCCCTCGCCGACGATGCCACGCGTCGCTTCGGTGAGCGGAAGGTGGACGCTCACGACGTCGCTGCGGGCAAGGAGCTCGTCGACCGGCACGGACGCGAAGTCGTCGCGCCGTGCGTGGCGGTCGTCGACGAGCACCGCGCAGCCGAAGCAGGCGAGCTTCCGGGCCGTCGCGAGGCCGTTGCGGCCCGCCCCCCAGATCCCGACGACGAGGTCGCGCACGCGGCGGAGGTCACGTGCCCCAGGCGCGAACCGTCCCGCACGGATCTCCCGGTCGAAGAAGGAGATGCCCCGCGCCCAGTCGAGCACCATCGCGACGGCATGGTCGGAGACCTCCTCGACGCAGTAGTCAGGCACCCTCGTCACGACCACGCCGTGCGCCGCGGCGGCGGCGACATCGATGTTGTCGACGCCCACACCGAGGCGCGTCACGACGCGGAGCTGCGGGCACGACTCGATGAGCGACGCGGTGACGGGGAACCAGTTCGTGAGGATCCCGACGGCGTCCTCGGCGAGGAGCCGGATCTCGGCGGTGTCACTTGCCGTCGACGCGTCGACCAGCTCGTACCCGGCTGCCGCACAGATCGCCGCCTCGACGTCGGTCCCGGGCCAGGGATGATCGGTGATCAGGACGCGCCCGCGCGTCACCGGACCCACGGGCGGTCCCTGCGCAGCACTGCCGGGCGCGTCCACCACCTGCCGCTGAATCGCCAGGCCTGTTCCGCCCTCTGCGCGCGGGCCGCGCGCGCCGCCTCTTCGGCCGGGTCGACAGCCGTCGGGCGCGGCCAGAGCCCGACCGTCGCCGCAACGACCATCGCGGTGACGAGCGGGTCGGGGCCCGGACGAGGACGCAACCCGAAAGACGGCGACGACCCCGAGGACGACCCCGAGGACGACCCCGCCGAAGGGCGCGAGGACGACCCCGCCGAAGGGCGCGAGGACGACCCCGCCGAAGGGCGCGACGGAAGACCGTCCCGACCGTCCGGGGCCGGGGCGGCGTCTTCTGGCGAGCCGGACGCGCGAACCACCGACCTCAAAGCGGGACGTTGCCGTGCTTGCGGTGCGGCAGGTCCCTGCGCTTGGACGCGAGCATGTCGAGGCTCCGTGCGAGGACCTTGCGGGTGTCGGCGGGAGAGATGACGTCGTCGACGTACCCGCGCTCTGCGGCGATGTAGGGCGTCGCGTACCGCTCGGTGTACTCCTCGACGAGCTCCGCCCGGCGGGAGGCCGGGTCCGCGGCGGCCGCCAGCTCACGACGGTAGAGGATCTCGACCGCGCCCTGCGGGCCCATCACGGCGAGCTCGGCCGAAGGCCACGCGTACGCGAGGTCCGCACCAATCGACTTGGAATTCATGACGACGTACGCGCCGCCGTAGGCCTTGCGCGTGATCACCTGGATGCGCGGCACCGTCGCCTCGCAGTAGGCGTAGAGGAGCTTCGCCCCGTGACGGATGATGCCGCCGTACTCCTGGTCGGTCCCGGGCATGAAGCCCGGCACGTCGACAAACGTGACGAGCGGGATGTTGAAGGCGTCGCACGTCCGTACGAAGCGGGCGGCCTTCTCCGACGAGTCGATGTCGAGGACACCCGCGAGCACGGCGGGCTGGTTGCCCACCACCCCCACGACCCGGCCGGCGATCCTGGCGAAGCCGCACGTGATGGACATCGCCCAGTGCGAGTGGACCTCGAGGTACTCACCGTCGTCCACGACCGCCGTGATGATCCTCTTCATGTCGTAGGGCTGGTTGGGCGACGCGGGCATGAGGTCCACGAGCTCGGGCGTCTCGCGCTCGGGGTCGTCCCCCGAGACGGCCTCGGGCGGCTCCTCGAGATTGTTGGAGGGGAGGAACGAGAGGAGGTAGCGGACGTCGTCGAGGCAGGACTTCTCGTCGGCGGCGACGAAGGTCGCGACGCCCGACTTCGTGGCATGGCTCATCGCACCGCCCAGCTCCTCGAGGGTGACGTCCTCTCCCGTCACGGTCTTCACCACGTCGGGGCCGGTGATGAACATGTGCGACGTGCCCTGGACCATGAAGATGAAGTCGGTGATCGCCGGCGAGTAGACCGCCCCGCCGGCGCACGGGCCGAGGACGACGCTGATCTGGGGGATCACACCGGACGACGCCACGTTGCGGTAGAAGATGCCGCCATAGGAGTGGAGCGAGACGACGCCCTCTTGGATCCGCGCCCCCGCCCCGTCGTTGAGGCCGATCATCGGCACGCCGGTGGACGCCGCGAGGTCCATCACCGCATGGATCTTCTCGGCGAAGACCTCGCCGAGTGCACCGCCAAAGACGGTGAAGTCCTGCGAGAAGACGCACACTCTGCGGCCGTCGATGGTCCCGAAGCCGGTCACCACGCCGTCGGTGTAGGGGCGGTTCGCGTCGAGCCCCATGCCGTGCGCCCGGTGCCGGGAGAGCATGCCGAGCTCCTCGAACGACCCCTCGTCGAGCAGGTAGTCGATCCGCTCCCGGGCCGTCATCTTGCCCTTGGCGTGCTGTCGCTCGACCGCGGGCGGGCTGCCCGCGTGGAGGGCCTCTTCCTTGCGCGCGGCGAGGTCGGCGAGACGCTCGGCCATGGTGTGCTCCATGGCGGTCGAGGCTAGTGCGGCGCCGCGGCGGCCTCCTCGACGAGCTCGATGAGCGTCCCGAAGGAAGTCTTCGGGTGGACGAAGGCGATGGTGGTGCCGCGCGAACCGGGTCTCGGCACCTCGTCGATGACCCTGCCGCCGGCCCGCTTCACGGCTTCGAGGGCCGCCGCGCAGTCCGACACCCGGTAGCCGACGTGGTGGAGCCCCTCCCCGCGAGCCGCGAGGAACTTTGCGACCGGGGAGTCCGCCCGCGTGGGCGAGACCAGCTGCACGTAGGAGTCGGCCACCTTGACGAGCGCTTCTTCGACACCGTCGCGCTCGACGAGCTCGCGGTGGGTGACCTGCGCCCCCAGGGTGTCGGCGTACCACTCGACGGCGGCGTCGATGTCGCGCACGGCGATCGCGACGTGGTCGATCTCCGTGAGGAGCTGGTCGGTCACGCGTCGTGCCTCCGGAACAACGTGATCCGGTCCTCGCCCACGCGCTCGCGCAATCCGCGGTCGTCGACGCCGAGGCCCTCTTCCGGCGCAAGGCACAGCACGCCGATCTTGCCCTCGTGCAGGTTGTGGTGGACCTGGTAGGCGGCCTCGCCCACGTCGGTGAGCCCGAAGACGGCCGAGAGGGGCGGGAGGACCTTTCCCTCGCAGACCTGGCGGTTCGCGTCCCACGCCTCCCGGTAGTTGGCGAAGTGGGAGCCCTTGATCGTCTTGAGCCGCATCCAGAGGTGGCGGTTGTCGTACTCGATCATGTAGCCCGAGGTCGCCGCGCAGGTGACGATGGTGCCGCCGCGCTTGCAGACGAACACCGACGCACCCATCGTCTGGCGACCGGGATGCTCGAAGACGATGTCGGGATCCTCGCCGACGAGGGCCCGGATGTCCTTTCCGAGCCGCCGCCACTCCGATTCGTCCTGGGTGTGCTCGTCCTTCCAGAAGCGGTACCCGGCAGCGCTCCGGTCGATCACCGCCTCGACGCCGAGGTCCCGGAGGGTGTCCGCCTTCTCGGGGGAGGACACGACCCCGATCGGGATCCCGCCCGCGTTGAGGACGTACTGGACCGCGAAGCTCCCGAGGCCGCCCGTCGCTCCCCAGACGAGCACCCGATCGCCCTGGGTCACCGGCGCCCCGTTGCGGGAGACGAGCATGCGGTAGGCGGTGGAGTTGCACAGTGCGTTGACCGCCGCCTCCTCCCACGAGAGATGGGCCGGCTTGGGCATCAGCTGGTTGGCCTTCACCACCGTCACGTCCGCGAGGCCGCCGAAGTTGGTCTCGAACCCCCAGATGCGCTGGTTCAACGCGAGCATCGAGTCGTCGTGCGCCGAGGGGTCCTGGTCGTCGACGTAGTTGCAGTGGACGGTGACCCGATCGCCGGGCTTCCAATTGCGCACGAGGGAGCCGGTCCGGAGCACCACGCCGGACGCGTCGGACCCGACGACGTGGTAGTCGAGCACGTGCCGCGCCTCCCAGACGCCCTCCTTGCCGAGCCGGTCGAGGAAGCCGAAGGTCGGCAGCGGCTCGAAGATCGAGGTCCAGACGGTGTTGAAGTTGATGGCCGAGGCCATCACCGCCACGTACGCCTCGTCGGGCGCAAGGTCCGGGAGCGGGACCTCCCCGACGTGGAGCGACTTGCGCGGGTCCTTGTCCGAGGAGTCGAGCCCCGCGAACATGCCCACCTCGTCGCGCCGCACGAACGCGGCGCGATACGAGTCGGGCATCGGCATCGCGGCGAGCTCCTCGCCGCTCACACCGTCGACTGCCGCTTGGAGGATGTCGCTCATTTTCGTGACCCTAGTTGAGGCCGTAGAATGGCTGACCAGCCGGTAACCCCGGCTCCCATTCCCTGAATTCGCCGGCGACGAACACGCCGGTGTCACGCCGGAGGTCAGCCATGCCCGGATCGGTCATCGTCGCAGGTGCTCGGACGCCCATCGGGAAGCTGTCCGGCGCCTTCGCCTCCTACAGCGCCATGCAGCTAGGGGGCTTCGCCATCGCCGCGGCGCTCGAGCGCGCCGGCCTCCGGCCCGACCAGGTCGACTACGTGCTCATGGGCCAGGTGCTCCAGGCGGGCCAGGGTCAGATCACGGCGCGCCAGGCGGCGGTCAACGCCGGCATCCCGATGACCGTGCCCGCCACCACGGTGAACAAGGTCTGCCTGTCCGGCCTGAACGTGATCTACCTCGCGGACCAGATGGTGAAGGCGGGGGACGCCGACATCGTCGTCGCAGGGGGGATGGAGTCGATGACCCGGGCTCCCCACCTCCTGGCGGGGGCCCGGGAGGGCTTCCGGCTCGGCGACGCCACCCTCGTCGACTCGATGATGCACGACGGCCTCACCTGCTCGTTCGACCAATGCGCCATGGGGCTCGCCACCGAGCGTTACAACCAGGAGACCGGCGTCACCCGCGAGCGCCAGGACGCCTTCGCCGCCGCGTCGCACGAGAAGGCCGCCGCCGCAGCCAAGGAGGGCCGGTTCGGCGAGGAGATCGTCCAGGTCCAGGTGCCCCAGAGAAGGGGCGACCCGATCGTCGTGGATACCGACGAAGGGGTGCGTCCGGGGACGACCGCCGAGTCGCTCGCGTCGCTCCGGCCGGCGTTCGACAAGGCCGGCACGATCACCGCGGGCAACGCCTCCCAGATCTCCGACGGCGGGTCCGCCGTGGTCGTGATGTCGACGGCGAAGGCCGAGGAGCTGGGGGTGACGCCGCTCGGAGCGCTCGTCTCCTACGGGCAGGTCGCGGGACCCGACCCGTCGCTGCTCCTCCAGCCGTCCCGGGCGATCGCGCAGGCGCTCTCGAAGGCGAAGCTCGAGGTCGGCGACGTGGACCTCTTCGAGATCAACGAGGCGTTCGCTGCCGTCGGGCTTGCCTCCGCCGACGATCTCGGCATCCCCGAGGAGAAGCTCAACGTAAACGGCGGCGCCATCGCCCTCGGGCACCCCATCGGCATGTCGGGCAACCGCCTCGCGCTCAGCGCGCTCTACGAGCTGCGGCGGAGGGGCGGCGGGGTTGCGGCCGTCGGGCTGTGCGGCGGCGGGGGCCAGGGCGACGCGGCGGTGCTCCGCTCGCTCTCCTAGCAGCCGAACCAGGCACCGGCGGAGGTGGCGTCGGGCGGCAAGCGGAGGTGGCGTCGGGCGGCAAGCGGAGGTGGCGTCGGGCGGCCGGCGGCGCGTGTGATACTCCGCGGATGACGGACACACCCCCCCGCAACGCTTCGCGAGGCGAAGGGCCGGTCATCGTCGTCAACTTCGGCGCGCAGTACGCACAGCTGATCGCCAGGCGCGTCCGGGAAGCTCGCGTCTACTCCGAGATCGTCCCCCACACGGCGTCGACCCGGGAGATCCTCGACCGCCAGCCCGCGGCGGTGATCCTGTCGGGTGGGCCCTCGAGCATCTACGAACCGGGTGCGCCGTCGATCGACGCCGACCTGCTCGAGGCCGGGGTGCCGGTGCTCGGTATCTGCTACGGCTTCCAGGCGATCGCACGGGCGCTCGGCGGCGAGGTTGCCCGCACCGACCGGCGGGAGTACGGCCGCACGAAGGTGACGGTCGACGCCGACGCGAGGCTCTTCGGGGGACAGCCGTCGACCCAGGAGGTCTGGATGTCCCACGGCGACGCGGTGGTCGCGCTCCCCGACTCGCTGCGGGCGACCGCGTCCACCGACGACTCGCCAATCGCGGCGTTCGAGACGGCCGACGGCAGGCTCTGCGGCGTGCAGTGGCACCCCGAGGTCCATCACACGGCCCACGGTCAGGAGGTCCTCGAGCGCTTCTTGTACCGGGCCGCCGGCATCACCCCCACGTGGACGACGACCAACGTCCTCGACGCCGCGATCGCCGAGGTGCGCGACGCGGTGGGCGGCGGGAGGGCGATCTGCGGCCTCTCGGGCGGCGTGGACTCCGCGGTCGCCGCCGCACTCGTGCAACGGGCGATCGGCGATCGACTCACGTGCGTCTTCGTCGACCACGGGCTCCTACGCCTCGGGGAACCCCAACAGGTCGAGCGCGACTTCGTCGCGGCAACCGGCATCCGGCTCAAGACGGTCGACGCCCGGGCACGCTTTCTCGACGAGTTGCGCGGTGTGGTCGACCCCGAGCAGAAGCGCAAGGTGATCGGGCGAGAGTTCATCCGCGCCTTCGAGGATGCGGCACGAGAGGTGGAGGCCGAGGGCGGCGGACCGGAGCATCTCGTCCAGGGCACGCTCTACCCCGATGTCGTCGAGTCCGGGGGGGCGCGCGGCGAGAGCGCCGGGGGATCCACGATCAAGTCCCACCACAACGTGGGCGGCCTCCCCGAAGACCTGGGCTTCTCTCTCGTCGAGCCGCTCCGCCGCCTGTTCAAGGACGAGGTACGTGCACTCGGACTCGAGCTGGGCCTGCCCGAGACCATCGTGTGGCGTCATCCGTTCCCCGGTCCCGGGCTCGCGGTCCGGATCGTCGGCGAGGTGACCGAGGAGCGGCTCGAGGTCCTCCGCCAGGCCGACGCCATCGCCCGGGAGGAGCTGACCGCGGCAGGCCTCGACCGCGCCGTCTGGCAGTTCCCCGTCGTGCTCCTCGCCGACGTCCGGTCGGTGGGCGTGCAAGGCGACGGCCGCACCTACGGCCACCCGATCGTGCTGCGGCCCGTCACGAGCGAGGACGCCATGACC
This sequence comes from Actinomycetes bacterium, assembly GCA_021850345.1. Next base: position 8,224 of record JAJZMN010000200.1, read on the forward strand.
GCCGACTGGGCGCGCCTCCCCTACGACGTCCTCGAGCGGATCTCCACCCGGATCACCAACGAGGTCGCGCACGTCAACCGTATCGTCCTCGACGTCACGAGCAAGCCTCCGGGCACCATCGAGTGGGAGTAGCTCACCCGTCGTAGGGAGGTCGGGCGAAGCCAACGAGGGTCGCCGTCCCGAACGCGACCTCCGGCCAGTGGGAGGCGCCGGTGCGGAACACCGCGACCGCGCACGTGGGGAAGGAACCGAGCGCAGCGCGGCCCGCGTCGTCGGTCGAGAGGAGCTCGAGGGCGAGGGAGTGGGTCGCAGGGTTGTGCCCGACGACCATGACCGAACGGATCGCGTCGTCGAGCCCGCGCAGCTCGTCGAGGACGTCTGTCGGCGTGCCGTAGTAGAGCCGTTGGCGCCGGTCGACGGGGATGCCGAGCGGCGCTGCGACCCTCTCGGCCGTCTCCGTCGTGCGTGCCGCGGTCGACGCGAGCACGAGGCCTGGCAGCGCTGCAGCTGCGAACCCGAGATCGCCCGCGCCGAGCCGGTCGCCGAGCGCGGCCGCGTCCCGCCTTCCCCTCGGCGCGAGCAGCCGGTCGTGGTCGTCCCCTCCCGACGGCGGGTCGGGCATGGCCTTGGCGTGCCGGAGCAGCCACACGACGAGGTCTCCCGGGTGGCCGCCGCTGGTCACGGGACGACGGCGCGGCGGCCCTCGATCGCCCGGCCGAGCGTCAGCTCGTCGGCGTACTCGAGGTCGCCGCCGACCGGCAGGCCGCTCGCGATACGGGTCACCGAGATCCCGAGCGGGGTGAGCAGGCGGGCAAGGTACATCGCCGTCGCCTCGCCCTCGAGGTTGGGGTTCGTGCACAGGATCGTCTCGGCGATGCCCTCGGCGTCGATGCGCTCGAGCAGCTCACGGACGCGCAACTGGTCGGGCCCGATCCCCTCGAGCGGGTTGAGCGCGCCGTGGAGCACGTGGTAGCGGCCGCGGAACTGGCGCGTCCGCTCGACCGCCACGATGTCGCGGGGATCCTCCACGACGCACACCACGTGGGAGTCCCTTCGTTCGTCGGCACAGACGTCGCAGAGGTGACCGCTCTCCGCCACGTTGAAGCAGCGTTCACACAGCGTCGTCCGGTCTTTCACCGCGACGATCGCGTCTGCCAGCCGGCGCGCGTCCTCGCCAGGGATCTTGAGCACATAGAACGCGATCCGCTGCGCGGACTTGGGGCCGATCCCGGGCAACCGGCCGAGCTCGTCGATGAGCGCCCTGAGCGAACCCGTGTACACCGCTGCGGCGCCTCAGACTTCCCGGGAGACTTCCTGCGCGCCGGGGAACGCCTGGAGGAGGCGCGCCTCGGCGACGGACTCGAGCGAGCCGGACGGCTGGTCGGGGTCCACTTCGTCGTCAGGGTAGGCCCACAGGCCGGGCTCGGGGTCGCCCGCAACCGTGCGGACGGGCGGGCCGCCGGATGCGCCGATCGACGGTCCGGCGCCCGACGAGCTGCCCGTGCCCGCGCCACCACCACCGCCGGCATTGCCGGCACTGGCACCGGCGCCGCCGGCACCGCCACCTCCACCGCCACCGCCACCGCCACCGCCACCGCTCGCCGGAAGAGCCGCAGGCTGGTCCACCGTGAGCGCGAGGGCGACGCTCGTCGCGAAGTGAGCTCCGATCGCCTCCTCGACGAGGCGGCGCACCTCTTCACAGCGCTCACGGTGCGCCGCGTTGGGCAGGGCGAACGTCGCGGTGCGCCCCTCCACCGAGACGAAGCGGCCAGCGCTGAAGAGCGCCTTTGCTCGCGCGGGAAGTCCGCGCAGGATGTGGTCTCCCCACGCCTCGACGATCCGATCACGGTCCGGGGCCGGGGCGTCCTGCTCGCCGGTCTGCTCGGGTCCGGCGTGCTCGGGTCCGGCGTGCTCGGGTCCGGCGTGCTCCGCGCCGCTGGGGACCTCCGGCCGTCCGGACCGCGGCTCGGGGGCGCGAGGAGACTTCGAAGGAGCCGGCTGGGACTCCGCTGGGCGGACGGGCGCGGGGGGACCCGCCTGGAGCCCGGCTGCCCGCTGGCGACGCAGGGTACCGAGACTCGGACGCTCTTCGAGGGACGCCGGGTCGGCCCGGCCCGCCGGGCGCGCGGTGGTGGGCTCGGAGCCAGCGTCGGAACCGGAATCCGCACCGACGTCGGTACTGACATCCGCCGCGGGATCCGGAGCCGCCTGCAGCAGTGGCTCCGCAGTCGGGAGCGGATGCGCTGGCGGCACGGAGGCGCGGACCGTGGCGAGCGCCCCACCGGCGACCGCCTGCTCGAGGTGGGCGATCCGGTCGAGCAGCGCGGCCGTCGAGTCGTCCAGCTCGGGCCGCGCAAGTCGCACGAGCGTGACCTCCAGCACCGCCCGGGGGTCAGGAGCATCTCGCATGTCCACCTGGGAACGCCCGATCGTCTCGATCGCCCGGACGACGCGGACAAGGCCGAGCCTTCTCGACTGCTCCGAGAGGCGTTCCCGCTCGCTACCCGCTGCCGCGCACAGCTCGGGCGCGATGGTCACCAAGAAGGCCTGCCGCAGGTCGTCTACGAGCTCGGTCGCGATCTGCTGGGGTCCCCACCCCGACTCGTTGAGGGCGGCGACGACGACGAGGGCCTCGCGGGCGTCCTCTGCGGCGATGGCCTCCGTCAGTCCTACGATGTCGGGCCGCAGCGCCTCGGCAGACCCGGAAGCGACCACCTGGTCGAGGGCGGACAGCGCGTCGCGAGCCGAGCCGCGTCCCTTCCGCACCGCGACGGCGATGTCGTCGTCGGCCAGGCCGAGGCCGGCCGCAGCGCTCACGTCGTGAAGCAGCCCCTCCAACGTGTCGGCCCCGATCAGCCCGAACTCGAGGTGCTGGGTCCGACTGCGGATCGTCGCGGGCACTTTCTGGGGGTCCGTCGTGGCGAGGACGAAGACGACGTGGCCGGGAGGCTCCTCCAGCGTCTTCAGCAGCGCGTTCGCCGCAGCGTTGGAGAGCATGTGGACCTCGTCGACGATGTACACCTTCCAGCGCCCCGGCGTCGCGAGCGCCGCATGGGCGATCAGCTCGCGCATCGCGTCGACACCGTTGTTGGAGGCGGCGTCGAGCTCGTGCACGTCGAACGAACTGCCCCGCGCGATCTCCACGCACGACGCGCACTCCCCGCAAGGCTCGCCGTCGACCGGTGCCGCACAGTTGAGCGCTCGGGCGAGGATGCGCGCCGTGGAGGTCTTACCCGTGCCGCGGGGGCCGCTGAAGAGGTACGCATGCGCGACGCGATCGTCCCGGACGGCTCCTTGGAGCGCCCGCACGACATGAGGCTGTCCCCGCACCTCGGCGAACTTCGCCGGGCGGAAACGGCGGTAAAGGGAGACGAAATCGGCGCCTTCCCCCGTGCGCGCGGTGTCCTCGGAGGAGCTTGCGATCGACTCGGCCACGGAGGGCGAGCCTACCGGGGGGCTCCGACGCAGGACGGGCTTCTGTGATGACGGCACCGCCGCTCGATGAGCGGCAGGACACCGGCGCTCGGCGCCGGCGCCCGGTGCGATGGCCAGGTTGGCTACGGCACACGGTCTCACCCGCTGAGAGCTGCTGCCTTCCGACCCTGACTCGGTTCACGAGCGACCGTTGCGCAGGACCCGGCCACCGCACCCAGCGCCGGACCCGCCGAGCGCAGTCCTGCCAGGCTACCGGTTGGGTGCGAGGGGGACGGCATCGGCCGGCCGGATAGCCTGGCTCGGCTGCAGCCCGCCGCTGCGGCCCTCGGAGGCGTGCGAGAGCGGCCGAATCGGCACGATTGGAAATCGTGTGTGGGGCAACCCACCGTGGGTTCAAATCCCACCGCCTCCGCTCGCTCGCTCGCTCGCTCGAACCCAGTCCTGACAACGGCCTGGGCCAGGCGTGTCGTCTGATGGTCGACAAGATCACGACCGTGCGCCGTTCAAGGCTGGGTGATCGCGTCGGCGAACTCTCCGATTCCGACGTCGTCCGACTGAACCGGGCAGTGGTCGTCTTTCTCGGCATTGCCTCGAGCGGCTGAACGGGCTTCTCAAGTGGCCCAATAACGCGGCTGCCTCCGGCGTGACGAGGCGCCCCGACCGGCCGGTTCAACGGCCCACCCATTCAGCGTCGGCACGTGAACCGAAGGTAGCCTCGCCCATGGCCAGCACCCGGGTGGGTGGTATCGACGACCTGATTTGGTCGGCAAAGACGCCTCAGACGCCCAGGCATCAGATGGCCACGTGGCGCGTACTCGCGTCGTTGGCGGCCGTTCCTGGATTGCCAGGGCTCGCCGTGCTCATCCACGGATTCGACTGGGTCAGTGTCGTCGTAGGACTCTCGGCCAGCACCGTCGTGTTTGCAGTCCTGCACCGCAAGGTCGCCGGACCCCTCGTCTTCGGCGCATTGCTCGTGGTGCCCGCCTTCGCGGCGCTCGAAGCGGTCAACGTCCTCGAGTTCCACACGCTCAGCCTGGATGGCCCGCCGCCCACCCTGCACTGGTGCGGCCGGG
>JAJZMN010000051.1 GCA_021850345.1 Actinomycetes bacterium
GAAGAATTGCAGCCATCAGACCCACCGGGCCGAGCAGTAGCGTCCCGAGAACAAAGCGATCAACGACGTGAAGGTCTTCGCCGAAGCGGCGGACACTTTCCTGCGCCAAGAAAAGTTCATCGCCAACGTGATCGCGACAAACGTGGACGCAGTCCCGCGTAGCGTGCGGCCAGCGTCTGTCGGCGCGGCGTGGACTGAGGCTTTCAAGTTTTAGCTTGGCTCGGAGTCCGCCCCAACCATGTGTCACATACCAACGGGCGAGCTGAGGAGCTGGGATGTCCGATCGCCGGCCGTGGGCGCCATCCTGCTCGTGCGAGCGGGGTCAGGTCTTGGTCAACACGTAGACCTGGCCGCTGAGCTTGCCGAGCAGCCGGTAGACGTGCCACATGCAGTCGCCGAGCTTGATCTCATAGTTCTTCTGACCGAACCGCTCGACGTAACGGTCGGGGTCTCGGAGCAGCCGACCCGCGTGCAGGAGCAACCGTCCCGCCTTGCCGCTCTCCTCTTCAATGTACTCGCCCCACTCGGTCCCAAGGACGACGCATTCGTCGATCTGGAGGCCCGCCCCGGCGATCGCGCTCTCGGCGCGTTGGGGGTCCATGCTGGAGGAGACGCAGTGGAGCGCAGCGAAGAGCTGTGCGGACTCCATCGGCTCGAGCCGATCGGTGGCGAACATCTGGTAGACGATGGCGCGACCGTGGTCGGTCATTACTCGGCGCACCTCGCTGTACGCGAGGTCGAGATCGGCGACGAGGCACAAGACGTCCCGGCACCAGACGAGGTCTACCTCTGCATCGTCAAGCGGGATGGCTTCTGCGCTGCCGGGCACGAACCGCACGCGGACGCCTAGGTCAGGGCTCAGGGCGCTGGCGTCGTCGAGGGACCTTCGAGCCGCCTCCAGGCTTTCTTGATCCGGGTCGACGCCGACCACCGTCGCTCCGAAGCGCCGAGCCAGCCGGATCGAGTGCCTCCCGGTCCCGCATCCGAGGTCGAGAATCGAGCTCTCGGCGGAGAGCCCCAAGGCGGCCGCCATGTCGTAGAGCATGTCGGGTCCACGCGGGTCGAGGCTCTCGTCGAGTACGAGGTTGAATGCCTCTTCGATGTCTTCGAACCGAGGGTGTCCAGCATTCGGCTCCAGGTCCACGTCGTCTTTCACCCACTCCTCGCCGGACTGGCTGACACCACGACAGGTCAGTCCGGGCAATCCTCGCGCTCGCCGCTTCAGCGTCACGCCTTCCAGGGCAGTGACCCACAAGCGCAATCCGTCGTGGACTTGAAGGTGACCTCTACCGCTGCCGGCCGTGCGCACTTGCGGCGGGCGCAGCTCGACCGACCTTGGATGGCCTCCCCCCGCATAGGAGGTACGCCATGTCCACAACGCTCGCTATCGAGCGTTCCAAGCCTACGGCTGACCAAGAGGCAGAAAGCGTGAGTATGAGCTGGACGCGCGGATCCCACCGCCACGGGATCACCCGCTACGCCGCCCGGTTCGTCGTGGAGCACTGCGGCCTGGTGTACATCCAGCCAGCACCACCGGACTCCGCGGTCCCCGATCGCCGCCTCGTCTTCCTCGGCGACGACGAGGAGGGTCGGGCCATCGAGGTGATCGGGGTCGAGATGGAAGCCGATGCGAACGGCGAGGACCACCTTCGGGTCATCCACGCCATGGCGTTGCGCGAGAAGTGCCGACGGCAGTACGAGGAGGACAAGAGATGGCGCGTGTGAAGAGGACGAAGAGCGGAGCCGTGCTCACCGCCGAGGTCGAAGAAGAACTCGCCAACGAGGCGGAAGCTGGCACGACGAGTCGGATCAGCTGGAGGTCGCGACAGAACGCCGGTAGAGGAAGGAGAGGATCACTGACGGATGTTCACCGTGCCGACGCCAGCTGTCCAAGGCAGCTCGCATCATGTGGATGACGTTCGATAGGCCTATGAACACGCGCACGGGGCCACAGGACACGCTGATCTGTCTCTGGTGGACGCCTGCTCGCTCCGGCAGCGCCAACGCCGATTGGGCGATCCCGCACCTGGTTGCGATCAGCTCCGGCCCTTGGGAGGCCGCGCCAGAATGCCACCCGCGACCCGGTCGCACGTTTCTGGCGACCGCCCGCGGTGACGTCGGATCAGACGACCGATACCCACGGTCGCTCGGTGCTCCTCGACGGGCGGACAGGGTGCCAGGCGTCCCCGCGTCGGGATCGGACGCCTGGTCCGTCAATCCTTTTGTCGAGAGCCGAGTATGCAGAACTCGTTGCCCTCCGGGTCGGCGAGAACGATCCATGATTGCTCCCCTTGGCCAACGTCGGCTCGGGTCGCTCCAAGCGACAGCAATCGATCGACCTCCCGGTCCCGGTCCTCAGGCCGGAAATCGAGGTGGAGGCGGTTCTTGGCCGTCTTGCCCTCGGGAACGGGAACGAAGAGAAGCCCCGGAGTCCGCGTCTCCTCTGGCCGGATCTCGAAGACCTCGGGGCCTTCATCGACGACCACCCAGCCGAGCGCCTCTCGCCACCATGTCCCCAAGGAGACCGGATCCCGGGCATCGATGCTCAGCTGCTCCCAGTCCAAGCTCATGTTTGCACCCTACGCCCGACGTGGCAGACTCCCCATCCCAATCCAGAACGCCCGTCGCCGAGGGCGCACCGTCGAATCCACGCCGCACCTACTCGGCGACCTCCACTCCCTCCCTCGACTCGCCCATCGGGGGCCGTCCCAGTCGGCGATAGCCGATCCCGACCTATCCGCCTATCACCTGCCCCCCTCCAGTGGGCCACACGACACACACCGCCGGGATGGCGGCACCTGCAAGACGCTCTACGGACTCGCTTTGCGTGGCTACTCGCCGGGCGCTGAGTGCTCGTGGCGCACGGGCCGTTCGCGAGACGGCCCCGCGTGGCCGCCCCAACTCGTCGACCGGGCGACCTGACCTCGGAACCCCAGCAGTCGGAGGAAGAACAGCCCAATCCGGTTCGGGCGTTTGCGCAACTGCGCCGCCTTGGCCGCTGCCTCATGACCGTCAGTCACGCGAACAGGGTTTCGAAGTCCCGCGTACCTCACGCGCCCGCTCACGCTACGAATCCTAACCTTACGGCCACGCAGCGCGGCGGAGCTCGGTCGCGAGACGTGGCAGGGTCGTGACGAAGGGGACACAGCGGCTGCAGTGACACAGTGGCTGCAGTGATCCCTGGCACATTTGCCGATCACGGCGGCTGACATCGAGGGGTGACCAGAGTACACCCCGTCATTGCCGCTGGGCATCCACGGTGGCACCGGGACTCGACGTCCTCGACAACCGTTTCCGTGTGCTCAGTCCATCGGGCGAGGACTGGACCGAAGCGATGATCGACGCCGCCTGAAACATGCTTCGCCGACTCTGTTCGCCAGCGACCGGGCCACTACGTTGGTCTCGTGGATACGACAGCTCGTCAGCTCAATCGCGCCAACTGGGACGCGCGAGCTGCGGTGCACGGTCAGGATCGCTACTACGACAGTGCAGGCCTGATCGCCGGCACTGTCTCACTTGGCGCAGAGGAGCAAGCTGCGATCGACCGAGCCGTCGGGAACGTCGGTGGGCTGGACGTCTGCCACGTCCAGTGCCACATTGGCTTCGACTCGATCCTCCTCGCTCGTGCGGGCGCCCGTGTGACCGGTCTCGACTTCTCCCCGGCGTCGCTGTCGAAGGCGGCAGCCCTTGCCGAGCAGTGCGGCGTGCATGTGGCCTTTGTCGAGGCTGACGCCTGCGATCCGCCCCACGGCCTGAAGGGAACGTTCGACGTCGTGTATGCCAGCTTTGGGGTACTTCCCTGGATCGATGACGTCGACGCCTGGATGGCGGCAGCTGCCCGGCTCGTGAGGAGCGGCGGACACCTCGTGCTCGTCGACGGCCACCCCCTCATCACCATGTTCGACACCTACGACCCGCCTGTCACGGACTTCCCCTACAACTTCGACGGGCCGCACTATTTCGAGACTCCTGGGACCTACACCGACCGGTCGGCGAACCTGTCCGCGACCCGAACGGTGCAGTACGCACACGGCCTGGGCGAGATCGTGACCGCCGCCGTCCGAGCAGGCTGGCAGATCGCCTACCTCGAGGAAGCCACCTCTGCAACCTTCGACTTCAGAGGTGACCTCGGGACACCTGAGGCGGACGGCCGCTACCGGCTACGACTCGGTGCCGAGCCGCTCCCGATCCTCTACACGCTTCTCGGCCGCCTGCCATAGGGCCCGGGATGCGAGGGGGTCGGTCAGTCAGCGGTAGCCGGTCGGGCAACCCCGAGACCTTCACCGCTCGCGGAGGCCGCGGCGTCACAGAACGCGGCTCTGCGCGTCCAGAGCCCATGATGAAGCCCTATTGAGCAGTGCTGATCGGTCCAGTGCCAAGTCGCCGTCCCGAGGGGGCAGAGAAATCGACGTCGTCCCCGCGGGTCCTTGGCCGAAGGAAACCGCGTAGAGCGCACCTGTCGGACCGACCATCCGTGCGGCGTGTCACCGAATGTCGTTCTCCGCGTGGATGCGGCCGGCACCTGACCGATGGTGCCGGCGAAGCCCCATGCGGCGCCAACGAGCTGGGGCTCTACCTGTGTGCGGTCTCGCACGGCGACGCTTCACAGCGGCTTTCAGAGTTGCTCGATGCTGCGTCAGCAGCCGGTGAGTTCAGGACCCAACGCGCGGTTGCGAAGAACCGGAGCCGCGCGGCGCTGAAGCGTTGCTCATTCACGTGCAGGTGCCGCGGATGGTTGACGGGGATGCCCTCTTACCGTTGGCGCGATGGCTGGCATGAGTCGTACGTGCTGTGGCGGTGGTGAATTCCAGCGTTGGTAGGTCAGGGAACCACCGGCCATCCGGCTGCGACGATCCCGTACCACGGCACTGCGTGGTCAACGTGGACTCGATCGAGAGCGTCGCCCTCGGCGTACTTACCGAACGGATCGGGCACCTTGCCGATGTCAGGATGGAGAAGCTTTGCGAGGCACTCGAAGTCGCCGTTGACTGCGACCGCTGAGCGTCCACTTTCGCGGTCGCCCGCGACCCGGCGACATACCGCGCGAGGAGCGGCGGCGCGCCCCGACGTGTTCGGAGACACTCGGCAGGGGACGCGGCGGCAACTACGGCAGCGTCCTGATGATGCGCGCGAGTTCGTCCGGCCGGTAGCCGAACTGCCGAGCGAAGGAGACGAGCTCCCTCGCCTTTGCCACCACGGCGCCCTGTTCGGGAGTTCCCGACACCGTGATCCCCCGGCCACGGCGAAACTCGAGGAGCCCTTCGTCCCGAAGGATCCTGAGGGCGCGGAGCACCGTGTTGGCGTTCACGCCCAGGACGGCTGCGAGGTCGCGCGCCGGTGGGAGACGCTCACCGGGTCCTGCTTCGCGGCTCGGGGTTGTCGGGACGCCGTCGTCATTGAATGACACAGAGGAGATCGCCGCCCGACACTGAGGGAGGAGTCGCGAGCTCTGCGACGACGAAGTGAGCGCCGCCCTGGCAACGCTGGACGAGTACCGGGTTGCGGATACGGGAGAAGTCATGCCGCGCTCGCGGTTGTGGGTCCGTGCACCGAAAGGGCTACCAGAGAGGCGCGGGTTCGCGATGAGATGGTCCGCGCCGCGCATCGAAGTGGTGCGTCCATTCACCAACTCGCTGAGGTTTCCGACCTGGGTCGTAAGACGGGCGCCTCCTGTCTCCAGATCGGGCCCAGCGGGACTGACCGCGAACCGAGGGCTGGGACAGGCACGTGGCAGGCAGGGTTGAGCGGGGCACGCGAATAGCCACTGTGGAGCTCCCGCAGGCGGCCATGCCATGAGAAGCGGTGGAGGCCGGGTTTCACTTGCTACGGTCGCGTCCTTGCGCATGGCCCGGTTTGAGCTCGTCATCTTCGACTGCGACGGGGTCCTCGTCGACAGCGAGCGGCTGGCTGTGCGCACCGAGGTGGAGATCCTCTCTTCTCTCGGTTGGCACCTTACGGAGGCGGAGGTGGCGGAGCGGTTCGTCGGACGATCCGCCGAGTACATGCACCGTCAGATCGAGCAGCGGCTCGGTCGCCAGATCGACTGGGAGGCGGTGTTCGAGTCGCGCTACCGTGACGTCTTCCGCCGGGAGCTTCGCCCGGTCCCGGGCGTGGCCGATGCCCTGCAGCGGATCAGTGCGACGTCGTGCGTCGCGTCGAGCGGGACCCACCGCAAGATTTGTTCCTCTCTCAGGTGGACCGGGCTTCTCTCGTACTTCGATGACCGGATCTTCAGCGTGGAAGATGTGGCGAGGGGAAAGCCCGCGCCCGATCTCTTCGTCCATGCAGCAACGAGCATGGGTGTCGCCCGTGAGGCATGCGCAGTGGTGGAAGACAGTCCGGCGGGCATCGAAGCGGGGCTCGCGGCGGAGATGGGCGTCTTCGCGTTCGCCGGCGGACTGGTGCCGGTGGAACGGCTCCAACTCGACGGCGTCGTCGTATTCGACGACATGCGAGTGCTGCCCGAGCTCCTCGAGGGCGAGCGGGCGCACGCGCGCTAGCGGGCAACGCTCGTTCGCAGGCAGGATGCAGCGTGCGGGGTCCGGCCAAGTTCTCCAGGCCAACTTGGCACAGCTCGCAGTGCTCACACGAGCGCTCCAGCCGTTGGCCAGGAAGCTGGTTGGAGACCTCGACGGCGAATCCCTGAGGCTGCGGGTCGGATCGGGGGAAGTTCGGCCAGCTTTTGCCCGTCGCCGGCGACATTCGACGGCTTCGGCACGACGACGCTCCGGAGCTGGCGCGCCTGGCGCGACGTGCCGGACAGCAGGGAGGCTGCGTCCATGCGCGCAGACAACGACGGGGTGGGTATCCACTACGAGGTGTATGGCGAGGGTCCGACGGTGGTGCTGCTCCACGGCTTCCCGGATTCGGGCAGGCTCTGGCGCCACCAGGTTCCGGTGCTCGCCGAGGCCGGCTTCAAGGTGATCGTGCCCGATCTGCGCGGGTACGGCGGGTCGGACAAGCCTGACGGCGCCGCGCACTACCACCTGCTCCTGCTGGCTGCCGATGTCGGTGCCGTGCTCGCTGCAGAAGGGGTCGACCGGGTTCACGTGGTCGGCCATGACTGGGGCGCCGTATTGGCGTGGGCCATCGCCGCGGTCACCCCCGACCGGGTCGACCATCTGGTGACGATGTCGGTCGGCCATCCGAGCTCGTTCCGCGGGGATGGGTTCGAGCAGGCGGAGAAGTCGTGGTACATGCTGCTGTTCCAGTTCCACGGCGTCGCCGAGCAGTGGCTCTCGTTTGACAATTGGGCGAACTTCCGGGCGTGGAGCCGCCACCCCGACGCCGACGCGGTGGTCGCCGAGCTCGAAGCGACCGGGTCGTTGACGCCGGGACTGAACTATTACCGGGCGAACGTGCCGCCCGAGTCCCTCTTGGCACCGCCCGTCGAGCTGCCTCCCATCCACGCACCGACCATGGGGATCTGGAGCAGCGGGGACGTCGCCCTCACCGAGGGACAGATGCTCCGCTCGGCGGCGCACGTCGCGGGCCCGTGGCACTACCAACGGATCGACGGCCCCGGCCACTGGCTGCAGCTCGAGGCACCCGACCTCGTGAACGGCTTGCTCCTCGACTTCCTCCCCGTCGGGTGAGGCGCGGGCTCTCGCTCGCCATCGTCGATGAGCTGCGACAGTCGACTCGTGACCGCCGCTGGCCGTCGGGGTTCACTGTGCGAGCCGCACTAGCGTCGCCTGCCGATGGACCAGGAGTTCGATTTCGTCGTGGTCGGCGGAGGGTCGGCCGGCGCGGTCGTGGCCAGCCGGCTCTCGGAGGACCCGACCTGCACCGTCGCGTTGCTCGAAGCGGGGGGGCCGCCGCCACTTGCGTCGCTCATGCCGGCCGCGTGCCCGGTCCTGCAGCAGGACCCGGCCACCGACTGGATGTACACGGCGGACCCGGGAGGGTGCGGGCTCGGACTGAGAGACCGGCGGATGATGGTGCCGCGCGGCAAGATGCTCGGCGGGTCATCGGCGCTCAACTACCTCGCGTACGTGCGCGGTCATCCGGGCGACTACGACGCGTGGGCAGCCGCGGGTGCGGACGGGTGGAGCTACGACGAGGTGCTGGCCTACTTCAAGAAGAGCGAGGGGCTGACGCCGTGCGACGACGTCGACTTCGACTCCGAGGCCCACGGGACCGATGGCCCGCTCGGCGTCTCGGTGCGGGCGCCGGTGCTCCCCGGCGCGGTGGATTTCGTCGAAGCTGTCCAGTCGACGGGCATCCCCCGAGGGGATTACAACGGCCGCGACCGGACGAAGCCCCACGGGGTCGTCTCGCTGCTCCAGACCACGACGCGCGGCGGCATGCGCTCGAGTACCTATGCCGCCTTCTTGCAGGGCGAACCCGAGGAGCGGCCCAACCTGTCCATCGTGTGCCATGCCCACGTGACCCGCGTCGTCCTCGAAGACGGGAACGACGCCCTGAAAGCTGTCGGCGTGGAATACCGCGCGGGAAACGGCGAGACGTTCGTGGTGCGCGCGGCCAAAGAGGTGGTGCTCAGTGCCGGCGCGGTGGGCTCGCCACATCTGCTGCTGTTGTCGGGTATCGGTCCTGAAAGGGAGCTCGCTGCGGCCGGCGTCCCATGCCGCGTCGACTCCCCCGAGGTGGGAAAGCACCTGAAAGACCACCTCGAGATCGGCTTGATCTTCCCGGCACCCGGTGCAGGAGTGTCCATGGCCGAGATGGCGCTGTCGATGGGACCGGACGCACTACGCGCCCCGGGCGGCCCCTTGCCCGCCGAACCGGCCGAGGACAGCTCGCTTCCCGAGGAGCTCCAGGCACTCAAGGCGGAGGCGGAACGTCGGCTCGTCGAGTGGCTGACGACGGGGGAGGGACTGGCATCCTCGTCGCTTTACGACGCTGCCGCATGGTTCTCGACCGGCCTCGGGGACCACCACACCCATGATGCCCAGCTGGCCATCTTCGTGTGCGGCTACACCGAGGACATCTGGCGACGGTGCCTTCGCGTGGAGCCCGGCGAGTTCTTCGACGACCCGGCGACGCAGCTCGCCCCCGAAGCAGAGACCGTCATCCTGCTCGCGAATCCGGTCCAGCCCCACAGCGAAGGCGAGATCGTGCTCGCGAGCGCAGACCCGATGGGCGACCCGGACATCCGGATGAACTACTACGGAGACCCGCACGACATGGCGGTCATGATCGCCACGATCCGCCGCGCGCTCGAGGTCGCTGCGCACTGGCCGGACCGCCACCCGCTGGGAGCGCTCGTCGTGCCGCCCGCCCTCGCGGCGCGTCACGGGTACGTGGCGGGCGACGCTCCGACCGATGCGCTGCTCGAGGACCTGGCGCGGCACTACTCCGCCACCGTCTACCACCTGTCGTGCACCTGCCGTATCGGCAGCGTCGTGGATCCCCGGCTGCGGGTGAAGGGGGTCGCCCGCCTCCGAGTGGCAGACGCGAGCGTCATGCCGAACGTCGTGAGTGGGAACACCAACGCCACGGCGATCATGATCGGCGAGAAGGCGGCGGAGCTCCTTGCGGCTGACCACGGGGTGATGCTCCGCGAGGTCGTCGGCCGGGACGTCGCGGGACAAGGCGTCGCCGGACAGGCCTGAACGGGGTTGCGGAAGCCCATGCCGGGGACCGAGGGGACCGACGGGGACCCGGCGACCCGTCGCCCCTCGACATCACCGCACCCGCCCGTCGAAGCTTCCGCGGCGCGCCCGACGGCCGTCTCGGCGGTATCGCGACGCGGATGAGCGTCAGACATCCCGCCAATAGATCACCGCAGGTTCGCCGTCCACGGCTCGAGGCACACGGCCGATTTCGCGCCAGCCGAGCTTCTCGTAGAGAAACCGTGCCCGATTGGACTCGAAGACGAGGTTGAACATGATGGCATCGAAGCCGGCCGTGGGTGCACGGACGATCGAGTCCTCGACGAGCCGCCGGCCGACACCTGCGCCGCGAAAGGCGCTGGCCACCACGTAGCCGGCATTGGCGATGTGCGCCGCGCGGCCGGGGAAATTGGGCTTCAGGTAGTACGCACCGACGACCTCGCCAGCGAGCCGGGCCACGACGACCACCGGCGGATCGACCCAACTCGCCGCGAACCGGTCGGGCTGCAGGGGAGCCGACTCGGGGTAGCCGTCGCCCTGCTCGACCGCCTCGGAGAAGATCTCGAAGAGCCGCGGTCGGTCCGCTCCGGTGGCATCGGCGAGAGCAATCTCGGTCACTTCCCGATGATCCCACCCGCGTGCGCATCCCACCCGCGCGCGGATCCCCTCCGCTGGCCTTTCTGCCTCCGCGACGAAGCGCTGGGGTCGAAGGTTTCCGACAGTTCCGCTCGGTTGTCCGGCGATCAAGGTGGAGCGCGCCCGCCGGCGTGGAGGTTCGCCCGCGTCGGCGCAACGTACGAGTCATGGGATGTCCTGCTCACCAGCTCGCTCGTCGGCGATGACGTCGGTCCTCTAGCATCCTCACTGGAGGACGATTGGCGGAGGCGCGACATTCCGACGCAACGTGCATCTACGAAGAGCATGCGGCTGCTTGCGACGATGCTTGTCGGGGTGCTCATCGCCCTTCTGCTTGTCAACTCCGCCGCCACGCTGTACGCGCGCGTCCGGGCCGCTCGCTCCCAGACGACGCTCGATCAGCGTTGGCTCCCGGCCCAGAGCGAGTCCTCTCACCTGCTGTCTGCGTACGTCGACGAGGAGACCGGTGAGCGGGGCTACCTCTTGACCGGAGACCCGGCCTTCCTCCAGCCCTTCATCCACGGCGAGGGGACGGCAGCCCGCGTGCAGCGCCAACTGGCGATGCTGGTCGTCTCCGACGCGAAGAGCACGACCCTCCTCCGCAAGGTCGTTGCCGCTTACGACGCTTGGCATCGAAAGAGCGCCCTTCCGCAGATCGCGGCGAGGCGCTCGGGACCCGTTCCATTGGCCAAGTTGGAGGCATCCGCGATCGAAGGCAAGGCGCTCTTCGACGCTGTGCGTGCGCGGCTGGCGCGCCTTTCGGGGCGCATCACCGCCCTGACCAAGAAGGAGCTCCACAGCGCCTCCAGCGCACAGTTGCTCGCCGACGTCCTGACGGCGGTCACCGTCGCGCTCGCCCTCTTGGCTGCGGCGCTCGCCTTTCCCGTGACCCGAAGGGTCCTTACCCAGCCCCTCGAGCACCTGCTCGCCCAGCTGCAACGCGTCGGCAGCGGCGACTACCAGCAGGCGATCCAAGGAGCGGGGGCCGCGGAGCTCGTTGCGATGGCGCAGTCGGCCGAGCAGATGCGTCAGAGCCTCCTTCACCACTCGGATCTCCTCGTGCGTGCTCAGCGGACACTCACGCTGCGCAACGAGCGAGACCGCCTCGCCGAGGACCTGCACGACCGGAGTATCCAGCGCCTGTTCGCGCTCGGGCTTTCTCTGAGCTCCCTCGCCAAACGCCACCCCGAGGTCGCACCCGCCCTCGTCCCCCTCATCGACGAGACGGACCGTGGAATCCGCGAGTTGCGAGGCATCATCTTCAACCTCTCCCACGACGACGAGACCAGCTTGCGACACGGCATCGACAACACCGTTCGCGAGGCGGCACGTGCGCTCGGCTTCGCGCCGGACTTGGAGCTCCACGGGCCACTGGACCACATTGCGGATCAGGAGCTGACCCACGAGGTGCTGGCCGTGCTGCGGGAGGCACTGAGCAATGTGGTGCGCCACGCCCGTGCGTCGGCGGTGCAGGTGACGGTCGGTCTGGAAGGCCACGACCTCCACCTGCGTGTCGCAGATGACGGCGTCGGGATCTCCGGCGGCGAGGGTGGTCACGGCATCCGCAACATGGAGGCCCGTGCCGAGCGGCGCGGCGGCCGCTTCGAGGTGAGGAGCGGCGATGCAGGAACCGTCGTCGAGTGGCAAGTGCCACTCGACTTGGGCCAGTCCGAGCTGAGCGGTGCTGCCCCGTGAGCTTGTCGCGCGTGGACCTCGAGCCCGCACGTGCGCTGCCCACGAGCGGCCGCCTACGAGCGCTGGTGGAGCTCGATCAGGTAGCGCTGCTCCTCCGAGCCGTCGACGAAGAACCGCTCGATGGAATGGAACCCTTCGCCTGCGCGTAGAACGCGCTCTGCGATCGCCAGCGTGTCGCTCAGGGCGCGAATCCCCGCTGCCTCGGCCAGTTGCTCGGCACGTTGTCGGACGTTGCCGCTGACCGCTCCATCTCCGGCAAGCGCACTCGCGAGGCTCGCCACGACGTCCTCGTAGGTGGGCGGTCGCTCCCGTGTCACCAACGCCACTCTTGCACGCCTGAGTACAGGCGGGCGGTTGTCGGTGTGGGAGAGGTGCCAACCTCGGCCGCGGGGAACTGGCAAGGTCACACCGGGCGCGTAGGCTGGTGGCGGAGGTGGAGGCTGTGTCGCAGACGGGCGGTGGCGAAGAGCTGATTGTCGAGGTCGCGACCTCCGATGCAGGAGCGCCTGCGCCGGCCCCCTCGTCTCCGGGCGAGCACACGGGGGACTGGTGGAGCCGGACCTCCAGCGCGTTGACGGAGCGTGCCCAGGACGTGGTGTCCGCCCTCGTGGCGGCCTGTCTCATCGTGCTGGCCGCCGTGATCCTGGTCGCGGCGATCGTCGACTTCTACCCCACCACCCACCACGGGCTCACGGTGGCAGCGACTGACTTCCTCGACAAGGTCCTTCTCGTCCTCATCCTCGTGGAGATCGTGCACACGGTGGTGCTGTCCCTCCGTGCGCATGCGCTCGCGGCACAGCCTTTTCTC
>JAJZMN010000098.1 GCA_021850345.1 Actinomycetes bacterium
CTCCCGCGGGCGCCTGAGCTTGCGGGCCCGTACCCGCTCGGCTCAGCCGACGGCGGTCTCGGCACGACGCTGCATGGCGCGGGCGCGCCGCACACGTCGCCGCTCGCGCTCGCTCATGCCGCCCCAGATGCCGAACTTCTCGCCGTTGGCCAGCGCGTACTCGAGGCAGTCCTCTCGCACGACGCACCCTCGACAGACTTCCTTCGCCTCCCTCGTGGACGCGCCTCGCTCTGGAAAGAACAGGTCCGGGTCCACTCCCATGCAGTTGGCTTGTGCTTGCCAGCTGCGCTCCTGGCGACCGTAGAGCAACGTCACGAGGTCCACCGGCTCGCCTCCCCTCGCCACCTTTGTGGCACCGTTGTAATTACAACGATGTCATACTGATCGGACGAATGCAAGGGCGCGGCGGTCGACTCGGCAGTGCCGACCCACGGCCGCGTGCCGTCGCACCGGCACCGCTCCATGGCGCCCCCTCCCGTGACTGACCGGCGACGCTCAGCCGGCGTGACGGAGCGTACGCCGATGACGCAGGAAGTCAACCAGCACGTACCCTCCGAGCGCGTCGGGGCTGGTCGAGAACGTGCGGCCGCCGTTCACGCGAGCGATCTGCTCGACGAAGGGGAACATGGTCCGCTCGACGTCGAGGGCGAAGACGTTGATGGTGATGCCCATGCGCGTACAGCGCACGACCTCGGCCATCGTGCGCCGGAGGGTCTCGGAGTCGGGCGGGTAGTTGAAGAACACCTCGCCGTCGGGCTCGACGTGCGCGGTCGGCTCGCCGTCGGTCACGACGATGATCTGCTTCGTGCCGTGCTGGTGCGCGAGCATCGTGCGGGCAACGAGCAACGCGTGCTGCAGGTTCGTGCCGTAGACGTAGTCCCACATCGCGGTGGGGAGCTCCTCGGGCTTGATCTCGCGGGCGACCTCCGAGAAGCCCACGATGCCGAGGTAGTCGCGCGGGAAGCGCGTCGAGATCAGCGCGTGCAGCGCCAGCGCCATCTTCTTCGCGGGCACGAAGTTGTCTCGCATGGGCATCGACATCGATAGGTCGACCGCGAGCACCGTCGCCGCGCGACTGAGCGCCTCGGTCTCGACGATCTCGAAATCGGAGGCATCGAGGCGCACGGGTACTCCGGCACCCGCGCGCCGCAACGCGTGGTGCACGGTGCGGCCGAGATCCAAGGTGAACGGATCGCCATACTCGTACGGCCTGGTCGTCTCCTCCCGGTCGTGACCGCTGCCCACCGTCGTCGCCTGGTGATCGCCCAGGTGGTCGCGACGCAGCTGAGAGAACACGTCGCCGAGCGCGCGCTGACCGAGACGGCGGACGCCCGCAGGCGTGAGCTCGGTCCGGGCGCCGTGGTGCTCGATGAGACCGGCCTCCTCGAGATCCCGAGCCAGGCGTGCAAGGCGCTCGAGCGAGCGGGCGACGTCGTCACCGACGAGCGCGCGCACCTCGTCGAGGTCGATCTCGCCGAGCGCGCTCGGTGAGCTGGCCGCGCGCAGCACGTCCTCGGCGCGCTCGATCGCGCTCGCCTGCTGGGCGAGGTCCGTCACCTCACCCAACCCGAGCGGCACGCCGCCTGCGAACCGGTGCCGGCCGTGCCAGTCGGCCTCGGGCACCACTCGGCGAAGGTTCTGCGCGAGGCGCTCGACTTGCCAGCGAAGGTCGAGATCTTCGAGCAGAGACTCGGCGATCGAACGGAGCTCGGCGCGCTGCCCTGTCGACATCGACCGCCACATCGTCTCGGCTGCCGCCAGCCGGTCCGCCAGCTGGGACAGCAGCTCGTCGAGGGACGTCGCCCCTCCGAAGAGATCGCCGAATTCCTCCATGAACTGCTCGAAGGTCGGGTCCAGGGGAGCGCCGCGCTCGCGCTGCTCGAGCATGCGGTTCAGCTGGTCGAACGCCCTGCGCACCCGCTCGAGCTGCGCGGGGTCGGCGCTCGACATCGCACCGGCCATGTCGGAGAAGTAGGCGTCGGTCACCTCCCTTCGCAGCCGCTCGACGAGATCGTCGAGGTGGGCACGCGCCTCGGAAGAGACGAAGTCGTGACCCTGGAGGGCACGCAGGCGGCCGGCGACGTCATCTGGCAAGAGATCGAGCGAGATCCGCCGCTCCGCTGCGGACCCTGCGGTGAGCTGCGCCCGGCGGGCATCGCCCGAACGGCGCGCCGCGTCCTCGAGGGCGTCGATGCCCTGGTGCTCCTCGCGCACGATCTCGCCGAGCTCCTCGGCCACGCGCGCCAGCCGGCCGTCGGGGTCGCCGCGCGACAAGAGCTCTGCGCGCCGGTGGCGCATGCGCTCGAGCATCTCGCGCAGCCCCATCACCCGCTCCCCTGACGGCGTCCGCATCCCGATGCGCATCAACCGGCGCATGGCCGCGTCGAGGTCGCCGCCGGCGAGCAGCTCGTCGGTCAGCTGGGCGAGGGCCTCGTCGGGATCGAGATCGCTCGAATCCTGAGTCCCGTCCCAGGCCGAGTAGTCGTAGCGCGCCGTCACCGCGGGCTCACACCGTGCCCACGGTGCTCAACGGCGGCTGCGGTACAGCGCGCGCGGACCCGTGGCGTCCTTGTTCAGCCGCTTGGTGAGATGCAGCCCCTCCAAGACCAGCTCCACAGCGGCGGCGAGCGCGGCGGGCGATTCGTGTGCCTCGGCACCGGCGAGCGCGCGTGCGGGAGCCTCGAGCGCCGGGACCTCGCGCAGTGCCGCGAGGTAGTCCGAAGAGGCCAGGTCGTCGCCGGTGTGCACCACCTTGCCCCCCTCGAACTCCGAGACGATGCCCGAGACGTCGTCGAGGACGACACGGCGACGGAAGACGGCGAGGACCGCCGCGCCGACGAGCGCGGCGACCACCTCGGCCTCCTTGCCTTCTTCGAGCGCCTCGACCTCCACCTTGCCCTGGGTGGAGCTGAGGAGCGACGCGAGATCGCTCACCCGTGGCACCGCTTCGGGCTCGCCCACCCGCAGGGCGCGGCGGCGGG
The DNA here is from genome assembly GCA_021850345.1 of Actinomycetes bacterium. The sequence continues at coordinate 2,982 of JAJZMN010000098.1, forward strand.
CATTCGCCACCAGCGTCTCGTAGTTGGCGATGCTCAGTCGCACCGAGACGCCGCTGCGCTGGTTCAGGTGCGGGCTGCGGCGTGCCTGCTGGCTGATCTCGCCCACGATCTCGTCCATGTAACCCGGAACGGTGACGGAGGGGCCGTCGTCGGGAAGGGCGGCTTCGGCGCGCACGACCGCCACCTCGGTCGCGACGTCACGAGGGTAGTGGGTACGGATCTGGGCCCCGAAACGGTCCTTCAAGGGCGTGATGATCCGGCCACGGTTCGTGTAGTCCTCGGGATTCGCCGTCGCCACGAGGACGACGTCGAGCGGGAGCCGGATCCTGTGGCCCCGGATCTGGACGTCGCGCTCTTCGAGGACGTTCAGCAAGCCGACTTGGATGCGCTCGGCGAGGTCGGGCAGCTCGTTGATGGCGAAGATCCCGCGGTTGGCCCTGGGCACGAGCCCGTAGTGCAGGGTCAGCTCGTCGGAGAGGTAGCGGCCCTCGGCCACCTTGATGGGGTCGACCTCGCCGATGAGGTCGGCGATCGAGGTGTCGGGCGTGGCCAGCTTCTCGCCGTAGCGGTCGCTGCGGTGCACCCAGGCGATCGGGGTGGCGTCGCCCTCCTCGGCGATCCGGAGACGGGCGAAGCGCGAGACCGGCGAGAAGGGGTCGTCGTTGATCTCGGAGCCGGCCACGATCGGCAGCCACTCGTCGAGCAGTGTGGCGAGCGAGCGGATGAGGCGGGTCTTCGCCTGACCGCGCTCGCCAAGCAGGATGATGTCGTGGCCCGCGAGCAGGGCGTTCTCGAGCTGGGGCACCACGGTCTCGTCGAAGCCGAGCACGCCGGGGACGAGCGGTTGCCCCGAGGCGATGCGGCGTGCGGCATTCCGGCGCAGCTCATCGGCGACCCGGACCGAGCGCCAACTCGACGCACGCAGCTCCCCGAGGGTGCGGGCGAGGCTCGGGGGCGCGGCCGGGGAGCTCGGGGAGGCGGGGGAGGTCGCAGCCGGGGCGACGGAGGACGCGACGGAATGCTCGGTCATCGCACCCCGAGCCTATGCCCGGTCCGCACGGCTCCATTCGGCACCCGAGCGGGCCCGGGAGGCGAGCGAGCGGGCCCGCTCGGGTGCATCATCTGAAGGGGGTACCGGCACCCGCGCGGTTCTGCGCGACGATGGAAGGGCTCTCAGCTGGTCGCCTACGACATGTGGCAATACAGTGCCGTGAGCGAACGCGCGCCGGACGCAGGCCCCGGACGCACAACGCGACGCAGGAGGAGGACGTGTGACGACGGCACAGGACCCGACGATCACCCCAGTGGTCATCGGCAGCGCCCGAGGCGGGCCCGACGTACCGACCCTTCGCAAGGACCGATGGTGGCTCCAGCCGACGATCACCGTCACCGTCCTCACGATCTTCATCGTGTACTCGACGTGGGCGGTCTTCGTGAACAAGGACTACTACGTCGGCGCGGCGCTGCACCGTGACCTGATCTCGCCGTTCTACTCGCCGTGCCTGGCCGCGAGCTGTGTCCCGGGCGCGAACCACTCCTCGGTGATCGCTCACTGGTGGCACATCACCCCGGCCCTGATCGTCATGGGCGGCCCGCTCGGCTTCCGGCTCACCTGCTACTACTACCGGCGGGCCTACTACCGGGGTTTCTGGCAGTCCCCGCCCAACTGCGCCGTCGCCGACGGGCACCGCGCCTACACCGGCGAGTCCCGGTTCCCCCTCATCCTCCAGAACATCCACCGGTACTTCTTCTTCCTCGGCCTCGTCTTCAACGTCATCTTGACCATCGACGCCGTGGTCGCGTTCCGAGAGCCCGGCCAGGGAGGGATCGGCGTCAGCGTAGGAACGCTCGTGCTCTGCGTGAACGCCATCTTGCTATGGCTCTACAGCATCTCGTGCCACGCGGCACGCCACCTCTGCGGCGGCCACGTCCGGAAGTTCTCGGACAAGCCGGTCCGGCATCGGCTCTGGAGGATCCTGACCCCGCTGAACGCCCGCCACATGCAGTTCGCATGGATGAGCCTGATCTTCGTGGGGTTCACCGACCTCTACGTCCGCCTGGTGGCGAGCGGCGCGATCACCGACCCGAAGCTCTTCTGAGGAGCGATATGGCCGACTACGAAACGCATCACTACGACGTTGTGATCATCGGCGCAGGAGGCGCCGGGCTGCGGGCAGCCATCGAGGCGAAGTCCCGCGGGCTCTCCACGGCTCTCGTCTGCAAGTCCCTGCTCGGCAAGGCGCACACGGTCATGGCCGAGGGCGGCGTCGCCGCGGCGATGGGCAACGTCTATCCCGAGGACAACTGGCAGGTGCACTTCCGTGACACCATGCGCGGAGGCAAGTACCTGAACTCCTGGCGCATGGCCCAGCTCCACGCCCAGGAGGCGCCCGACCGGGTGTACGAGCTCGAGGCGTGGGGCGCACTGTTCGACCGCACCACCGACGGGCGCATCACCCAGCGGGACTTCGGCGGCCATCGCTACGCGCGCCTTGCCCACGTCGGCGACCGCACCGGCCTGGAGCTCATCCGCACGCTCCAGCAGAAGGCCGTCAGCATGGACATCGACGTCTTCATGGAGTGCAAGGTGCTGAGCCTGCTCACGACGGCGGACGGCGCGGTCGGCGGCGCGGTCGGCTACTGGCGTGCCTCGGGTGAGATCGTGGTCTTCGAGGCGAAGTCGGTGGTGCTCGCGACCGGCTCGATCGGCCGGTGCTTCACCTACACGTCCAACTCGTGGGAGTCGACGGGCGACGGGCACGCGATGGCACTGTGGGCCGGCGCGGACGTGATCGAGATGGAGTGCGTGCAGTTCCACCCCACCGGCATGGTGTGGCCACTGTCGGTGCGCGGCCTGCTCGTGACCGAAGGGGTGCGCGGCGACGGTGGAGCCCTCAAGAACAGCGAGGGCCGGCGCTTCATGTTCGACTACATCCCCGAGATGTTCCGCGCGGAGACCGCGGAGACCGAGCAAGAGGCGGACGCGTGGTACGAGGACCACGCCAACAACCGTCGGACGCCTGACCTCCTGCCCCGTGACGAGGTCGCCCGCGCGATCAACGCCGAGGTGAAGGCCGGGCGCGGGAGCCCGCACGGCGGGGTCTTCTTGGACATCGCGAGCCGGCGGTCGCCCGAGTACATTCGCCAGCGCCTTCCCTCGATGTACCACCAGTTCATGGAGCTGGCCGGTGTGGACATCACTGCCGAGCCGATGGAAGTCGGCCCCACGTGCCATTACATGATGGGGGGCGTGCGGGTCGACCCCGAGAGCCAAGCGGCAACCGTGCCCGGGCTGTTCGCCGCGGGCGAGGTCGCCGGCGGGATGCACGGCGCCAACCGGCTGGGCGGGAACTCTCTCTCCGACCTCCTCGTCTTCGGCCGCCGCGCGGGCATGGGCGCCGCCGACTTCGCCGAGGGGACCGCTCGTGGCGACAGGAGCGGCGAGTCGGCGATCGATCCCGCCCAGATCGACCACGTGGTCGCTGGCGCCATGGCCCCGTTCGAGCGCGACGGCGGCGAGAACCCCTACGACATCCACCGGGACCTCCAGACGACGATGCAGTCGCTGGTCGGGATCATCCGCACGGGCTCCGAGCTCGAAGAGGCGCTCGAGCGGCTCGGCGACCTGCGCGAGCGAGCCGCGAAGGTGTCGGTGCGCGGCGGGCGCGCCTACAACCCGGGGTGGAACCTCGCGACCGATCTCCCGTCCATGCTGACGGTCTCCACCGCGATCGCGCAAGGCGCGCTCGCGCGCAAGGAGAGCCGCGGTGGCCACACCCGTGACGACTACCCGACGGCAGATCCCGAGCTGGGCAAGGTGAATTTCGTCCAGCGTCAGACCGACGACCGCGGTTTCCTGGCACCCATCCGCATCGGCCCCGAGCCCTTGGCGGAGATGCCGCAGGAGCTGCGCGAGCTCCTCGAGGAAGGACACTGATGACCGACGCGATGCCGGCCGCCACACCCCCGCAGCCGTCTGGCTCGGCTGAGCCGTCTGAGCCGTCTGAGCCGTCTGGCTCGGCTGAGCCGTCTGAGCCGTCTGAGCCGTCTGGGCCGGCTGAGCCGTCTGGCTCGGCTGAGCCGGCTGGGCTGTCTGAGCCGGCTGGGCTGTCGGGCTCGGCCGAAGATGGCGACGCAGAGCACACCCTCGAGCCCGCTCCCGAAGCGGACGACGAGGGTTCGGTGACGCTGCGTGTGTGGCGCGGGGACCAGACCGGCGGCGAGCTCGTCGACTACACGCTCCCCGCGCAGTCGGGCGAGGTGGTCCTCGACGTCGTCCATCGGATCCAGGCCACCGTCGCACCAGACCTGGCGTGCCGCTGGAACTGCAAGGCCGGCAAGTGCGGGTCGTGCTCCTCGGAGATCAACGGCAAGCCCAGGCTCATGTGCATGACGCGCGTCGACGAGCTGCCCGAGGGCCCGATCACGGTCACGCCGATGCGGACGTTCCCCATCGTGCGGGACCTCGTGACCGACGTCAGCTTCAACTACGAGGTCGCGAGCCGTGTGCCGGCATTCGCCCCGGCGCCGCCAGGGCCCGAGGGCTACCGCATGCAGCAGGTCGACGTGGCGCGGGGCCAGGAGTTCCGCAAGTGCATCGAGTGCTTCTTGTGCCAGAACGTCTGCCACGTGATCCGCGACCACGAGGAGAACAAGCAGCACTACGCGGGGCCCCGGTTCTTCGCGCGCTACGCCGAGCTCGAAATGCACCCTCTCGACACGAACGACCGCCGCGAGCTGCTTCGCCAGCGAGAGGGCCTCGGACTGTGCAACATCACCAAGTGCTGCACCGAGGTATGCCCCGAGCACATCAAGATCACCGACAATGCGATCATCCCGCTAAAGGAGCGGGTCGTCGACTCTTCCTACGATCCGGTCGCGTGGCTCGGCCGAAAGATCCTCCGAAGGCGCAAGCGCTCGCCCGGAGAAGCGGCTGCCGCGCGCGGTTGATCGTTCGCTGGCCATTTGTCAGTCGTTCGCTGATCGTTCGCTGATCGTGCGCCTGTACTCCCCCGAATGGGTCGCAGCCTTCAACGAGGCAGTCGCCGAGCTCGTCCCCGAACCGGGGGTCTCCTTCCGCATGCACCAGATCGTCGACGGCGGACCCGAGGGCACGTTGCGTGTCACTTTGGACGTCGGGATCGAGAGCGACGAGGCGGCCACCGGTGCGAGGGGCGCAGGCGCGCCGGGCGCAGGCATCGTGCTGCGCGTCGAGCGTGGTGACACGGCCGGCACGGGCGACCTCTCGGCGGGCGGCCTGTCGGCGGGCGGCCGTGCATCCCAGGTCACCGTCGTCGTGGCCTACGACGACGCAACGGCGCTCGCCCGGGGCGACACGGACCCGGCAGCACTCCTCCGGGCAGGAAGGGTCAAGGTCCGCGGCGACCTGTCCGTCCTGGTGGCGGGCCAGAAGATCCTCGCAGACGCTGCGACGCGCCTCGGGTCGTTGTCGAAGCGCACCACCTTCTAGCTAGTCTCTTGGCTGACAGGCCCGCGACAGTCGGGCCAACGAGATGGGAGGCGAGCTGTGCACCAGCCGATCGACGACCACTTCCTCCTCCGTTACCGTGAACTCCTCGACGCTGAGGCTGCCGCATTCGACGAGGTCGAGCATGCGTGCGAGGACGGGGACCGTTCCCACTTCGACGAAGAGATAGTCGTCTGGCAGGACTCCCTCGCCAAGAAAATGAGCTTCCTGTCGAGCGCGGGCATCGACATCCAGCACCACATCGCGCGCGTCTCGCAGCCGGCGACCTGACGCGCCCTCCGGCGACCTGACGCGCCCTCCTCTTGCCGGTGCGGGCCGCAGCGACCCTGGCCAGCGACCCTGGGCGGCGCGAGACCCTGGGCGGCTGTCAGGAGCCGAGCAGCCCCATCGCGGCGACCTCGTCACGCTCGGCGACCAGCTCTTCGGTCGTCACGCGGATCCGGTCCTTCGCGAAGTCGTCGTGGTCGAGCCCCTCGATCACCGACCACCCGCCCTTGCCGTCGGCACGGACGGGGAAGCCGAATTGGAGCCCCTCCGGCGTGCCGTACTCGCCACGGCTCACGACTGCCGCGGCGGCACAGTCACCGCCCACGGTCGGGGTGCGCAACGAGACGACCGTGTCGATCGCCGCATTGGCCGCCGACGCGGCGGATGACGCGCCCCGCGCCTCGATGATCGCCGCGCCGCGCTTTTGGACGGTGGTGAGGAACTCGCCCTCGAGCCACGCCCGATCCGAGATCACCTCGGTGGCCGGACGGCCGTCGATCTGTGCGTTCTCGAAGTCGGGGAACTGGGTCGCAGAGTGGTTGCCCCAGATCCCGACACGGGTGACCGAAGAAACCGGGACGCCTGCGCGCCGGGCGAGCTGGCTCTTGGCCCGGTTGGCGTCGAGGCGCGTCATGGCGAACCAGCGGTCCGCGGGAACCTCCGGCGCATTCGAGCGGGCGATGAGACAGTTCGTATTGCACGGGTTCCCCACCACGAGCACGCGCACGTCCGACGCGGCGTGCTCGGCGATCGCCCGGCCCTGCGGCTTGAAGATGCCGCCGTTCACGCTCAGCAGGTCACCGCGCTCCATGCCCGCCTTGCGCGGGATCGAGCCGACGAGGAGCGCCCAGCTGGTCCCGTCGAAGGCAGTCTTGAGGTCCGACGTCGTCACCACGTCGGAGAGGAGCGGGAACGCGCAGTCGTCCAGCTCCATCACGACGCCCTCGAGGGCTTTCATGGCGGGCTCGATCTCGAGCAGGCGCAGGATCACCGGCTGGTCCTCGCCCAGCAGCTGGCCCGACGCGATCCGAAAGAGGAGGGCGTAACCGATCTGACCGGCGGCGCCGGTCACCGTGACGTGGAGGGGGGAACGTGAAGCCATGCGATCACGTTACCTCCGGCACGTTCGCCACAGCCGTGGCGATGTAGGTGGTCGACGCGGGCGTAGGGCCCGGGACCTTCCGCGCCCGCCACCCGGTCCGCCGCAGCGCCTCGGCAAAGTACCGCTCGTCGAAACCCAGCTCGAGCCAGCCGTAGCGGCGCATCGACCACAGCGAGAGCCCGTCGAGCCGGGGGCCCCACGGGTAGGCGAGGAGGTCGACGGGCTCGGCACCGAACACCAGCCGCCCGTGGTCGCCCACCACTTGGTGCAAGAGCTCGAGGAGCCGGACGTGGTCGGCGCAGTGGTGGAAGGACTCGAAGAAGACGGCCGCGTCGTACGGCGCGGCGGTCGGCGCGGCGGCGAACGACAGCATGTCCGAGCGCACCACGCGCACGCCCGGGGCCCGATGCTCGATCAGGCGGCAGAACCCCTCGTCGACGTCGACCGCGGTGACGTCGTGCCCCATGGCGGACAGGTCCGCGGTGAGGTTCCCCCAACCCGGCCCGAGCTCGACGATGCGCGCCGGCGCGGCGAGCCCGAGCGCCTTGATGACGCTGCCGCGCCCGACGAGGTCGTCACCCACGACCGTCGCCGAGCCCGTCGCGAAGGGGAACGGCCGTTCGAGCGCGGCGTCGAAGTCGAAGGGGGATGCCTCGTGGCGAAGCGAGTAGTCACCGCGCCCCGAGACGCGTCCGTAGAGATCCCATACCCACCCGCGGTACGCCTCGGAGAAGGGGTCCGACGGCCACTGCGGGGGCCGCATGCGCAGACCATTGAGGAAGTCGCGGCCCTCGTCCTCCGAGCGCGCGAACCGGTCGGCGGCCTCCTCGAGCGTCGCGTCGAGCTCACCGAGGGTGACCGTCTCCAGGCGCGCGTCACGGCGCCACATGCGAACCGTGCGCTGCACGGAGTCCGGCATGAAGGAGAGCGCGAGCTTCGCGGCGTGCCGGGCACGCTGGGTGCCCCGAGCGCGCTCGATCCCTGTCGCGGGGTGCTCGGCCATGCCCGGGAGCCTACGACTCGGGCTCGTGACGCCGGGTCCGGCGCGCGGCGCTCAGTGTCGGAAGTGCCGCTCGCCCGTGAGCACCATCGCGATCCCCGCCGCATCGGCCGCCTCGACGATCTCGGCGTCGCGCACGGCGCCGCCGGGCTGGACGACCGCGACGACCCCGGCGTTCACGAGCACCTCGAGCCCGTCGGGGAAGGGGAAGAACGCGTCGCTCGCCGCCGCGCCGCCACGGGCACGAGCGCCGGCCTTCTCGACGGCGAGCTGTGCCGCGACGACCCTCGACTGCTGGCCCGCACCCACCCCTACCGCCTGACCGTCGGTCACCACGGCGATGGCGTTCGACGTCGTGCGCCCGCAGACCCGCCACGCGAGCACGAGGTCCGCCCACTGCGCCTCGGTCGGGCCGACGGCCGTGACCACCTGCCACTGGGAAGGCTGCGACCCGAAGACGTCGGGGTCCTGGACGAGCGCGCTGGCCCCGAGGGTGCGGACCTGGCGGCAGAGGGGCTCGGGGGAGGGCGCGGCGAGCAGCCTCGTGGCTTCGCGTCGAGCCCGCAGGCGCTCGACCGCCCCCGGCGTGTACGACGTGGCCACGATCACGTCGGCCTGCGGACCGGCCGCGATCGCCTCCGCCACGTCGTCGGTCACCTCCCCGCCGATCGCCACGATGCCTCCGAACGCGGAGACCGGGTCGCACTCGAGCGCCCGGGTGAACGCGTCGGCCAGGCCGTCGGCCACCGCCGCGCCGCAGGCGTTGGCGTGCTTGACCACGACGACTGCGGGCCGGCCGCCCGCATCGCCGCAGAGCTCGTGGACGAGCCGCCACGCGGCGTCGGCGTCGAAGATGTTCAAGTACGACAGCGCAGCGCCACCGAGCTGGGTGCAGTGGTCCCACCAGCTCTGCGCGGCGCGATACCGGGCACCGTGCTGGTGCGGGTTCTCCCCGTAGCGCAGCAGCTCCGCGCGTGCCAAGGTGAGGTGGACCGTGGGCGGCAGCGGGTCGTCTGCGTCGAGCCACTCGACAATCGCCGCGTCGTACGCGGCGGTGTGGGCGAAGGCCGACCGGGCGAGCCGGCGGCGAGTCGCCGCTGAGAGGGCGCCGGCCGAGCGCAGCTCGTCGAGCACCGCCTCGTAGTCCGCTGGTGAGGTCACGACGCCCACGTGGGCGAAGTTCTTCGCCGCCCCACGCACCATGGCGGGACCCCCGATGTCGATCAGCTCCACCGAGGGGTCGCTCCCGAAGGGATAGAGGTTCGAGACGACGAGGTCGATCGGGGTGATGCCCTGGGCCTCGAGGTCCGCCATGTGCGCGGGCACCGAGCGGTCGGCCAGGATCCCGCCGTGGATGCGCGGGTGGAGCGTCTTCACCCTGCCCCCGAGCATCTCGGGCGAGCCGGTCACCTCGGCGACCTCGACGACCGGTACGTCCGCGTCGCCGAGTGCGCGCGCCGTGTTGCCGCTCGCCACGATCTCCCAGCCGAGGGCCACGAGGCCGCGGGCGAAGTCGACGACGCCGGTCTTGTCGTAGACGGACACGAGTGCTCTCATCGGGCCGTTCCCCAAACTATCAGCAATCATCTCGCTGACATTGAGACCTCGTCTCCGGGCCTCTCGGGCGACTGGTGACCCAGCCGTGCCGCTGTCACGGACAGATGCCAAAGGCATCAAGCCACCGCCTTCTTGGGGCTGGGTGAGGCGCTGTCCAAGATTGAGACAGTGCCGGTGGCGA
>JAJZMN010000246.1 GCA_021850345.1 Actinomycetes bacterium
CAGGTTGACACGCCGAGCGCCGAGCGAGCCCCCCACGACCCCGACCACCAGCCGGTCTGCGGGCAGCTCGAGCTCCTTTCGGGCTCGGGCGGCGGCCTCGGCGCTCCGGTCCACCTCGGTGATCTCCCGGCGGACCGCCACGCCGGTCACCACGGCCCTCGGCAGGTCGGTCCCGGGGAAGGCCACGGCGTTGGCGGCCGCCCGTCCGGCGAGGAGGCGGTGGACCGCGCCGGGAACCGCGTCGATGGTCACGAGGACGAGGGGCACCCCCAGCAGGACAGCTGCGACGTCCGCAGGAAAGCTCGCGTAACCGCCGACCGAGACGACGACCCGGGGCCGGCGCCTCGCGAGGTCGACGATCTCGCGCCCGGTCGCCCACACGAGCCCCGCGACCGCCTCGAGGTTCGCCCGCACCGACGCGGCGTCGAGCTTCCGCACGATGCCGCGCCCCGGGAGCAGGGTGAACGGGAAGCCCTCCCCGGCGAGGAGGAGCGCCTCCTGGCCGCGGCTCGATCCGACGAGCTCGATCGATTCGGGGTCGTGCCCGAGCGCACCGAGGGCACGGGCGATCGCCAGCGCCTCGAAGACGTGGCCGCCCGTCCCCCCGCCCGAGATCACGGCGAAGGGCCGGCGGGTCATCCCGTCTTGGCCCCGACCCTGGTCCCGGCCCGGTCCCCGAGCGGACGGATGTCGCTCCGGCGCTCCTGGCGGGCGATGCTCACGAGCACGCCGGCGCCCGCCATCGTGAGCACGAGCGAGGACCCGCCGTAGGAGATGAACGGGAGGGGGATCCCCGTCACCGGCAGGAGGCCGATCACCGCGCCCACGTTGATGACGGTCTCGATGGCGAGCCACGCCACGAGCGCCACCCCGAGGAGCCCGCCGAAGCGGTCCGGCGCGCGGCTCGCGGCCCGGAAGCCGAACCAGCACAGCGCGCCGAGCAGCAAGAGGACGCAGGCGGCGCCAACCAGGCCGAGCTCCTGGCCGATCACCGAGAAGATGAAGTCGGAGTGGGGGTTCGGAAGGAACCCCCACTTCTCGGTCCCGTTGCCGAGCCCCATGCCGAAGAGGTGGCCCGAGCCGAGCCCGATCAGCGACTGGACGACCTGGTAGCCCGAGCCCGACGCGTGGCTGCCGGGGTTGAGGAACGAGAGAAGGCGCTGCCGCCGGTACGGGTCGACGAGGCTCAGGACCACGCCGAGGGCCGCCACCACCCCGCCGATCTTCGCGATCGGCCGGAAGGAGACGCCCGAGGCGAACAGGATGGAGAGGCCGATGCATCCGAGCACGACGGTGGTGCCCATGTCGGGCTCGAGCAGCACCAGCGCGCATGCCGCCCCGGTGACGAGGAGCAACGGTCCGATCACCGTCCGTTCGCCGCCGCCCGCCTCCTCGCGGCGCACCACGAGGTCCGCCCCGAAGACGGCGAGGGCGAGCTTCATCACCTCGGAGGGCTGGACGTCGAACGAGCCGAAGCCGATCCACCGGCTCGCCCCTGTCGCCTGCACTGCGAGGTGCGGGACCAGCACGAGCAAGAGCCCGCCGAAGGCGGCGAGCACGAGGAGCCGGGAGAGCCGTCGCCATCTGCGGTAGTCCATGCGGCTCGTCACGACCATGACGACCGTGCCGAGCGCGAGCCACATGCACTGCCGGATGAGGATCGACCACGCGGAGCCGTAGGTCTCGATCGACACCACTTCGGACGCGGAGCCGACCATCACCGTGCCGAGGACGCACAGCGCGGCGACGAGCCCCACGAGGATCGTGGACGTCGGCATCTCGCGCAGGAGCACCACCACGCGTGCCTGGCGCGCCACCGACTTGGTCGCCGTCATGGGGCCTTCCCTCTTTTCCTCCCGGATGCCGACGCACCATCGTCGCCGACCCGGACGTCCGGGTGGGGGACCTCGCGCATCACAACTTCGTCACGGTCAGGTAGACGCCGTAGAAGACCCCGAGCGAGAGGGCCGCGAACAGGCCCGCGACGATCCACATCCGGACGATGACCGTGGTCTCCGGCCAGCCGCTCAGCTCGAAGTGATGGTGGATGGGCGCCATGCGCAGCACGCGCTTTCGGAAGATCCGGAAGCTCACCACCTGGGCGATGACCGAGAGGGTCTCGATCACGAAGAGCCCGCCGAGGATCGGGAGCAGGAGGTCGAGGTTCAAGAGCAGGCACAGCGCCCCGAGCCCGGACCCGAGCGCGAGCGAGCCGGTGTCGCCGAGGAAGATCTTGGCCGGCGCCGCGTTCCACCACAGGAACCCGAGGCACGCGCCCCCCAGGGCGACCGCGGTGAGGGCGAGGTCGATCGCGTACGCCGGCAGCACGTGGAAGATCCGCTCGTGCCGGAAGATCCAGTACCCGAGGATGGCGATCACCGAGAAGGAGAGGCCCGACGATCCCGCAGCGAGACCGTCGAGGCCGTCCGTCAGGTTGACGGCATTGGAGGCGCCGACGAGGACGAACACGGCGAAGAGGACCCAGCCGGCTTCTCCCAGCTCGGTGCCGGGCGAGCTCATCCGCGTGAACGACAGCGTCGTCGCGGTGTGCGCCCAGTGCACGGACAGCTCGGCGAAGAGCACCGCAACCGCCACCTGGGCGCCGAACTTCGCCCGCTTGTTCAACCCGAGGCTCCGTTGGTGCCGGACCTTGATCCAGTCGTCGAGCGCGCCGATGCCGCCGAACAGGACGACCGTGGTCACGACGAGCACGCCCTCGGCGGAGAACTTCACCGCGGTGCCGAGATGGCCGATCAGGTAGCCGCCGCAGACCGCGCCGAGGATGGCGAGGCCCCCCATCGTCGGGGTCCCCGCCTTCGCGGTGTGCGTCGCCGGACCGTCCTCGCGGATCTGCTGGCCGATGCGGTTGCGAAGGAGCCAGCGCATGAGGAGCGGCGTCCCGAAGATGGCGATCCAGAAGGCGGACGCCCCCGAGGACATGATCGACAGCACGCTCAGCCACCCCGGCCGGAACGCCGGCCGACCGCTCGGGACGCGACCGCCTCGGCGACAACCGCGCGGTCGTCGAAGGGAAGACGCCGGTCCCCGACCACCTGCACCGTCTCGTGCCCCTTACCGGCGACGACCACCACGTCCCCTGGCCGCGCGCACCGGACGGCGGCGTGGATCGCATTGCGTCGGTCGGGCTCGACGAGCGGGCGGGCGGGAGGCGCGACGCCGCGCAGCACCTCGTCGATGATCGACCCGGGGTCCTCGTGTCGCGGGTTGTCCGAGGTGACGACCACCACGTCGGCGAGCCTTGCGGCGACCGCCCCCATGAGCGGCCGCTTGAGCGGGTCGCGGTCGCCGCCACACCCGAAGACCACGACCGTCCGGCCGCCGCCGCCCCGAGCGACGCGTCGCGCCTCGGTGAGCACCGCCTCGAGCGCCGTCGGCGTGTGCGCGTAGTCGACGAGCACGGTGAACCCGAGGTCGGCGGTGTCGACCACCTGCATCCGGCCGGGCACCGGACCGGCCGCCGAGAGCCCTTCGGCGACGACGCGCGGCGCCACGCCGAGGACGACCGCCGCCTCCGCGGCGAGCTGCGCGTTCGCCACGTTGACGAGGCCGGTGAGCGGCACCGTCACCTGCTCGCCGCGCCAGGTGAACCGAGACCGGCCGACGTCGAGTGCCACGGCGCGTATGGCCGCTCTCGTGACGGCCACCGCCGGGACGCTCGTCCGCTCGAGGAGCCGCCGCCCCCAGGGGTCGTCGGCGTCCACGACCGCGGCTCTCGCCCGCTCGGGCTCGAACAACAGCGCTTTGGCGTCGAAGTAGGCCTCCATCGAGCCGTGGAAGTCGAGGTGGTCGTGGCTCAGGTTCGTGAAGACCGCCACGTCGAACCGGACGGTGTCCACACGGGCCTGCGCCAGCGCGTGGCTCGACACCTCCATCGCCACGGCGGGGCGCGGGCCCGCCGGGTGGGCGTCGCGGACCGCCGCGAACGTGCGCTGCAGCTCCGTGGCCTCCGGCGTCGTCCTCGTGCCGGTGAGCGTGCCGATCACGGTCGTCGGATGGCCGGCGTGCTCGAGCACGGCGCCGAGGAGGTGGGCGACGGTCGTCTTGCCGTTCGTCCCGGTGATGCCCGCCGTGACCAGCGAGGCGGCCGGGTGGCCGTAGAAGGCGGCGGCGAGACGCGCCATCGCGGGCCGCCCGCCGCCCGGCGGAACCCGGAGCCGGACGACCTCGCGGGGCAGCGGGCCGACGTCGCGCTCGCAGAGGAGTCCCACGGCGCCCCGCTCGACGGCTTCGGGCGCATGTTCGTGGCCGTCGGTCTGGCGGCCGACGAGGCAGCAGAAGAGCGTGCCCGGCGTGACGAGCCGGCTGTCGTGCTCGACGCCGGTCACGTCGACGTCGCCCGGGGTGCCCGACGTGTCGAGCAGGTCGATGTCGTCGAGCAGGAGGGTCATGCGCACGGAAGGCTGCCGGGGAGCGCTGCCACGGACCATCCGTGGGCCGAGGCCCCAGCGGATGGTAGCCGCCTCACGCCGATTCCCGGACCAGCGCTGTCAGTGTCTTGGGGGCCGCGACCTGTGGCTTGCCCCCGAGCCCCGGCGTCGTCGGCACGTCGTAGCGGTGCAGGGCGTACGCCATGATCTTCGAGAACACGGGGGCGGCGACGGCACCGCCGTAGATGGGAGTGGGACGGTTGAGGACCACGATCGCGGAGAGCACCGGGTGGTTCGCAGGGGCGAACCCCACGAACGTCGCGTCGAACGCGCCTGTGATGTACCCGGGGGTGCCGTTGTCCGCGGGCACCTGCGCCGTGCCGGTCTTGCCGGCGACCAGGTAGCCGGGGACGGCCGCCGCGACACCGGTGCCCGCGTCGACGACCTGCTCGAACATGGGCACCAGCTCCCGGTCGACCCAGGCCGGGATCACCCGGTGCGCCGGTGACGGCGCCGTCGGGTGGACGGCGCCGTCCGAGCTCTCGGTCGCGCGGACGAGCTTCGGGGCGACGAAGACCCCGCCGTTGGCGACGGTGTTGTACGCGTCGAGCACCTGCAGGGGGCTGACGGCGTCCACCTGCCCGATCGGCAAGGACACCCAGTCGGTCACCGCCCATTGCGCCGGCGACACGAGCAGGCCGGGTGACGCCCCCGGGAAGTGCAAGCCGGTTGTCCTGCCGAAGCCGAGCCGCGTCACCTGCGCGAGCAGTCGTGTCTCGCCGAGCTGCTGGGTGATCTCGGAGGTCCCGATGTTCGACGACTGCGCGAGGATCTGCGTCGCGGTCATCTGCTGGGTCGGATGCGGTGTCGCGTCGTGGAAGAGGTAGCCGTCGATCGTTCGTTGATCGGGCACCGTGAAGGTGGACTGCGGCGTGATCACTCCCGAGGCGAGGGCCGCGGAGAACGGCACGACCTTGAAGACCGATCCCGGCTCGTAGAGCTGGGTCACCGCCGCGTTCGTCGGCGCCTCCTCGACCGGGCCGCCCGGTCCGATGACGACCGGGCCCGACGAACCCGCAGCACCTGGGCTCGGAGAAGCCGTGGACGACCCGGTGGACGCCGAGCCCCCCGGCGCTTGCTTCGGGGCGGCGACCAGGTTGGCCATGGCCAGGATCTGGCCGGTCGCCGTGTCCATCACCACCGCTTCCCCGCCGCTCGCGTGCGACGCCACGATCTCCTGGGCGAGGTCCTCCTCGGCGGTGTACTGCAAGGGCGCGTCCAGCGTCAGCTGCAAGCCGGTGCCCGCGACCGCGGGAGTCTTCTCCGCGACCGGGGTCCCGGGGAGCTGGACGCCGAGGGGGGACTCGAGGAGCGTCTCGTGGCCGGCTTGGCCGGCGAGCAGCCGGTTGTACTGCGCCTCCAGCCCGGCGTCGCCCAGGCCCGCAGCGTTCACCCCGCCGACGACCGGAGCCGCGAGGCCGCCGTCGGGAGCGACGTTGACCGAATTGTCGATCATGGTGATCCCGGGGAAGGCCAACGCCGACACCTTCTTCGCCTGCGGGACCGCCAGGTTCGGGACCAGGGGCACGTAGCCGGACTTCTCGGAGAGCAGCGCGGTGAGGCGCGGCGCTCCGACGTGCAACAACGGTGCCAGGGCGCGTGCCTCGCTCGACGGATGGCTGACCTGGAAATCGTCGGCGACGACCATCTCGGTGGGGATCGACGTGTCCAGCACGACGCCGTTGCGGTCGGTGACCGACCCTCGCAGAGCCGGGACGGTCACGGGCTGCATCAGCTCCTGCGCCGCTTGTTGCTGGTACTGGCCCGCGTGGAGGACCTGGACGTCGACGAGCCGCGCGGCGACGACGAGGAGCACGAGGACGAGCACGAGCCGTGCGATCCGCACGCGCCGGACGAGCGAGGCTCGCCGCTGCGCTCCGGTGGGCCGCGCCTTTCTCTGGCGAACGGGCGGTCGGGATCCTCGCCGGTCTCGGGGGTCGGCACGCAGTGGTGGCCGCTGGGCCTCGCGGCGCGGGGTCGGCTGGGCCTCGCGGCGCCGGGGTGTCGGCGACTCGCGGGGACGCCGGAGCGGCGACGCGGGGCGCGTCGCCGTCGTGGTGGGGGTCACCCGCCCGATGCAGTCGGACGGGCGGGAGAGGTGCCCGCAGGCGGGGTGACGTGCGGAGGTGGCAGCGGCACGTCGAGCGGGACGTATGCGATCTGGTGCACCTGTGACGGAGGCACCATGTGCAGCGTGTCTTCTGCCACTCGGAGGATACGCGAGGGGTTCTCGAGGTTGGCGAGCGCGAGACCCTCTCGCTGGTGGAGCAGCCTCGCCGATGTGATCTCCGACTGGATGTTGGCGAGACGGACCTGCCCTTGGGCGAGCTCGGCATGGCCGATCACCACGAGCAGGAGGCTGAAGCTCACCACGAGGCCGGAGAGGACCGGAGCGAGGGACCGCTTCCGGGCGCGCCGCGTCCGCGGCGCCACGACCTCGAGCGGGGGTCGCTGATCGACGCGTGTCGCCGGCCGGATCGCCGGCTGGGTCGCCGGTCGTGGCGACGCCACCACCCTTGTCACCACCGTGCTCATGCGGCCGCCTTCCGCTCTATGGCGCGGAGCCTCGCGCTCTCCGCGCGGTGGTTCCGTGCGACTTCGACCGCCGACGGCTTGCG
This sequence comes from Actinomycetes bacterium, assembly GCA_021850345.1. The sequence goes on from JAJZMN010000246.1 coordinate 7,067, forward strand.
GGCCCCGCGGAAGACGAGCTCGTGCTCGGGGGCGGCACCGCAGACGCAGGGGAGCCCCGGGGGGCAGGTGCAGCCGCCGGCGGCCGCCTCGGCAAAGGCCGACTTCACCAGCCGGTCCTCTCCTGAGTGGTACGAGATCACCACCAACCTCCCGCCCGGCGCGAGCAGCCACAACGCGGCAGGCAGGGCAGTGGCGAGCTGGGACAGCTCCTCGTTCACGGCAATCCTCAGTGCCTGGAACACGCGTCGCGCGGGGTGGCCGCGCCGGCGAGCAGCGGCCGGCACGGCTCTTGCGACGATCTCGGCAAGCTCGATCGTCGTGGTCACCGGTCGCGCGGCGACGATCGCCCGAGCGATACGTCGCGCGAACCGAGCTTCTCCGTTTGCGGCGAAGAGCGCTGCCAGCTCTTCTGCGCTCGCGGTGTTGACGAGATCGGCCGCCGTGGGGCCGGTGGTCGTGTCCATGCGCATGTCCAGAGGTGCCGGCGCCCGGTACGAGAACCCGCGCTCGGCGCGGTCGAGCTGCGGCGAGCTGACGCCGAGGTCCAAGAGCACGCCCGCGACGACCGGGGTGGCCGCCGGCGACTGCGGCCAGGACCCGGGATCGGCGGCCGCCGTGCGGACCACCTCTTCGACGCGTTCGAACGTCGACCGTCGCACGACCGCCCGGCGACCAAAGTCCGCCAGCCGGAGGCCGGTGGCCGCGACCGCGTCGGGGTCCCGATCGAGGGCGAGCACACCGAGGTGCGCGTGGGCGCGGAGCAGCGCGGCGGAGTGTCCCCCGCCGCCGGCCGTCCCGTCGACGACCACGCCTGCGGGCACCGGCCCGAACAGCGCGACCACCTCGTCCACCATGACGGGATCGTGAGAAAACGTCCGGGCCATCCGCAGCCCCTCGACGAGCGAGGCTCCCCGGGGATAGGTCCCTAGGCGACCAGGGCAGAAGAGGGCGGAGAAGAAGTCTTCCACCATGCCGGTCGAGGGGCTGCGCATGGTCCGGCGGTCGAACGTCCGATGTCGCCGCCGTGCCAATGTGGAGGTGCCGGTCTCCTTCCTTCCGTGACGCCTTGCGCGGCGCCTTGTGTGGCACCTTGCGTGACGTCCTTCCCTGCCTTCCCTGCCTTCCCTGCTCTCCGCGTGGCCGGGCCTGACGGCCTCCCCGGAGCGTCGCCGGCTCAGTCCGCCTCGAGGAACCACCGTTCCTCCGGCGCGACCCGCTCCTCCCACACCGCGGGGTTCCACAGCTCGATCCGGTCGATCGCCCCGTGCACCAGCACGTCCCCGTCCAGTGACGCGAACTCGCGGAGGTGCGCAGGAATCGCCATCCGGCCCTGCCGGTCGATCTCCACCTCGTGCGAGCTCGCTGCCCATAGGCGGGCCCGGTTGCGCGCGGTCCTCCCCTCTGCGGCCTGCTCCTGCATGGCCTGCAGCTGTCGCTGGAACTCCCCCGGCGTCCACAGCGCGAGGCAGCCTTCCCGGTTCTCGGTCAGATAGGCGCCTCGTTCGAAGTCCGCGCGGAACTTGGCAGGAAGGATCACCCTCCCCTTCGAATCGAGCGAATGCTCGTACCTGCCAACGAATGCCGCCACCGGCTCCGATCCAGTCCCCGTCCCCGACCACGACGCTCCTCAGCCCGCGTCCTGTGCTCCACGTCCCACTTGTGCTCCACTTCGAACCACTTCACGCCACTTTACGCCCCTTACCCCCACCGGTCAGCAACGTCATCCCACCTGGCCCCCTCGGGGATGCAAGACGTCGATGACCGACGGGGCCAGAAGGACCGGAGGAACAACCAGAGAAGAGCGGCGTGCGGGAGAAAGAGAGGGAGAGGAAGAGGAAGAGGCGGCCGGCGCCGCGCTCAGGCCCCCACCACTTCCCAGGTCGCCGGCTCGGGCAACGCGCGCAGGAGCGCGTCGTGTCCCCACGATCCGGTCAGGCCGAGATCCTCCAGCCCCGCGGCCGCTCCGCGCAGCGCGTCGGTGAGCCCTGGTCGAGCGGCAGGCGGCACAGCGAGCACCTCGACGAGCGGCTCGGGGTCCCATCGCCGGTAGACGCAGCCGTGGACGAGGGCGCCTTCCCGACTCCGCCACTGGGCAAGGCCCACGAGCTTGCGCCCGTCCAGGCTGACCTCGCCTGGCCCGATGCCGGCGAAGCACACCACATCGGCCCCATACGCCGGGACGGACGCCCCCCGGTGGACGGCCGAGTCATCGAGGCCGAGCGCACGCGCCCACCACTCCCCGGCGACCGCAGCGCTCTCGCGCGGCTCGGCCGACCACATCGGATCCCCGCGGGGCACCCAGAGGTCGGCCCACACCTGCGCGCCCGGGAGGAGAAGCACCGCCCCACCACCGCTCCGGCGGCGCACCACCTCGACCCCGGACCGACGGGCGCGGCCGGGGTCCACGACCATCTCGCGCTGGGCGCTGCCGAGGACGACCAGTGGTCGCCGCACATCGCGCACAACGACACGCCGCCCTGCGGTGCGGAAGGACTCGACGTCGAAGTCGCCCGGACCCGTGCCGGGCAGCCCCCCGCTCAGGAGGCGACTGCCAGATAGGGCTCCCACAGCGGATCGATCTCCGAGAGGTGGCGGAGGCGCCAGAGGTGCCCGTCGGGGGCCCAGGGCTTGAAGGGCAGGGTCCAGCCGATCTCGGAAAGGAGCTGGTCCCCCTTCATCAGGTTGTCCCGCTTGCAGGACGCGACGACGTTCGTCCACTCGTGGCGTCCGCCCCGGCTCCGCGGTACGACGTGGTCGACCGTGTCCGCCGCCTCGGCGCAGTACGCGCACAGCCCCCCGTCTCGCCGCAGCACGGCGCGCCTCGTGAGCGGCGGCGTACGCGCCCACCGCGGGATTCGCACCATCCGGGACAGGCGCACGATCGCCGGCACCTCGACGCTGAGCTGTGCAGAGCGGAACACCCGTCCCTCCGGCCTGAACGCGACCGCCTCGGCACGACCGTCCAGCATGAGGACGACCGCGCGTCTATCGGACACCAACGCCAGCGGCTCGTACGTCGCGTTGAGCAGGAGGACCCGCTCCATGGTCCGGAAGGCTACCGGAGCAGGCGAGCGGGCCGGCGCCATCGGGATCGGCACCACTCGAGAAACTCGACGACGTCTTCGGGTGCCGGGGACGTCTCCCCGTCTCCCCCGTAGGCAGTCTCCATGCGGAACCGCCAGTACGCCTCGTCGGGCCATGGGGCGGGGGGCCAGCTCCGCCACCACCCCGGGCGCGCAAAGCGCACCGCCATCGCGACCGCGACCGGCCAGAGCGCCGGGCGCAAGACGACGGCTCGTGCGACCTCTCGAAGTCCGGCCGGCGGGGTCACGTCCGCGCCGCGCGATCCACGCCGCGGAACCCCACGGCGCCCGCTCCGGCCAATGGCCCGTCTGCGCCAAGCGCCCCGGGCGAGATCCGCGCGCCCGCGACGAACGAGAGGCGCGCGCGTGCGGAGAGCTCCGCCTGTGCGGCGGCGAAGAACGGCGCGCCGAAGCCGAGCGCGACGGAACCGGAGACGACGGCGAGCTGGAGGTCGAGGAGCGTCGCCACCGACGCGACGGCGCGCCCCACGAGCGTTCCCGCCCGCTCCTTCACCTCGGCTGCGGCCTCGGCCGCCGGGCGGCCGGTCTGGGCTTCGATGGCGGTGCCGGACGCCTCGGCCTCGAGACACCCCCTGGCACCGCACGCGCACCGCCGGCCGTCGGGGACGACGACGACGTGGCCGATATGGCCGGCATTGCCGAGGCGTCCGTCGAGCAGCCGTCCGTCGACCACGAGGCCTCCTCCGACACCGGTCGAGACGACCATCGCCAGGTAGTCACGGCTCCCCACGGCGCTCCCGTAGCGGCCCTCGGCGAGGGCCAGCGCCTTGGCGTCGTTGTCGACGAAGGTGGGCAGCCCGGTCAATGCGAGGAGGCGCTCGCGGAGGCGAAAGTCCCGCCATCCGGGGATGTTGAGCGGCGAGACGGCGTCCCCGTGGTCGCGCATGGGCCCCCCGCATCCCACGCCGCACGCCAACGCGCCGGTGGCCACGTCGAGCCCGAGCACCTCCCGCACGACCGATGCGAGCGCCGTCCAGAGGGTCTCGGCGTCAGCCCCCCGAGGAGTGGGTACCAGCGCCGAGGCGAGCACCGAGCCGTCAGAGGCGACGATCCCCGCGCGGAACTTACTGCCGCCGATGTCGACGGCCAGGACGTGGCCCGTGCTCAGCGGTCGCGCCGGAAGAGGTGTGAGCGGATCCACTCCCTGGTGCCGTAGAGCGCATGCTCGAAGCTCGCCGCTTCCTCGCCGGTGCGTCGAGCATGGGTGAGGTCGTGCCAGCTGGCCTTGCCCAGTCGCCGCAGGTTCCGCTCGAAGATGACAGCCGAGCCGAACATCAGTGCGACGCCCACGAGACCGAGCACGACGGACTCGGAATAGCACGCGACGAGGACGGCGAGACCCACGAGAAATCCGACCGCCGCCCACTTGCACTGCCTGCCCGCATGCCGGTAGATGGTCTTGTTCTTCACGCGCTCCGCGAACTGCGGGTCGTGGCGGACGAGCGACTCCTCGAGCTCGGCCAGAATGCGCTGCTCGTGCTCAGACAGCGGCACCGGCGCGACCCTCCTCGACTCCCCCTGGCCCCGTGGCCTGCCGTCGCTGCACGGTGAAGGTCCTCCTCACCCGTCCGCTCGCCGCGCTCGTGCCCATCGCGGCCATGTTCGCGCGAGCCCTTCCTCGGCACCAGAGTCTACGACGCGTCGCCCAACTCGACACTGCGCCCCGACGCGCTCCGTACGCGTTCCTACGTGCGCTCGTGGCCCGCGGCACGCCGGCGGCGCCGGAGCCACCCCCACGAGGCGGCCACCGCGGCCCCGAGGAACCCGGAGATGACGATGACGACGATCAAAGGGGCCGTCGCCGTCGTCACCCAGAAGCGGATCTGCACCTCCTGGAAGTTCGCCACGGCGAACCAGACCAGAAGGACGAGGGTCACGCCCGCGAGCACGAGCCGGACGTCCCGCCGGCGATCGTGACGCGGCGGCTCTCCGGACGGCGGCTCCGCGCTCGGTGCTGTCCACCGGTCCTCCACTCCCGCCTCCTTTCGGCTCCGGGGCCTCGGCGTGTTGCAGGCTCGGGGCGATGCGAGACCGCCACCCGGCGTTGCCTGCTATCCCTCGACCGTTACCAGCACCGTGCTCAAACGTGAGCACGCTCAGGCAGCCACGGGTTGCCCCGTGGCGGTGACGGACTCGCCCGGTTGCCCGGACCCGTCTAAGCGCTTCACTGAGACGTCCGGCCGAAGCCGAATGTGTGTCCCTCGACGCCCGTTTTGTGTCTCGGTGCCACTCACCGCGACAAGGTATTGGTGCCCATAGGCAGCAAGGTTGCGCGCTGCGTTCAAGTCCCTGTCGACAACGAG
>JAJZMN010000143.1 GCA_021850345.1 Actinomycetes bacterium
GCTCAACGACAGGGGCGCCCTGCGGCATGCCCACATCTTGCGCCACCTTGTGGACGCGGTGCCCGGGCGCGTGGTGGCACGCCGGCGTGCGCCGACGGCGAGGCTGCGTCGCGAGCCGGTGCGTGCACCGTCCGGCCGCCTTCTGGTCGCGTCCGGATGGAGTTGACATAATGTACATTATGGGCGGTTTGTAGATAGCGGCGTGGCCCTCCGATCCGCCACCGCTGCCGCGGCCCTGTGCCCGGGCGGGACCGATAACGTCGGCAGCCATGTCTGGACGCGAAGCGAACTGGTTCCGTGGTGCCCTCGCTGTCGCCGGGGCGCTGTCCGTCGGCGCCGCCGGTGTAGTTGGCGTGGAGGGAGGAGCAGCCGGCGCGGCCGTGGTGCACCACCGCTCCCCTGGTGGTGGCGTGCTGATCGCAGCTCACAAGACCAGGTCGGCCACGTCGCACGGGGGAAAGTCGCGCAAGGCGCCGCGCACGGCGCCCCCCAAGGCGCGCGGCACGAAGCACCACGGCAGGAAGACCAGCCGCAACGATCGCCGAGGCGCCCTGCCGGCGATCGTGCACGCCAAGGACCTGTCGGCGGAACCGATCGTGCACGCCGACAAGCACAAGCCGCCGTCGAAGCTGCTCGTGAAGAACCTGGTGGTCGGGACCGGGGCGACCGCGACGCGCACGAGCACCGTGAAGGTCAAGTACGTGGGGGCCGACTACACGAACGGCAAGGACTTCACAGCGACCACCTGGCAGCACGGGCAGTCGACGAGCTTCTCGCTCGACCAGGTCATTCCAGGGTTCTCACAGGGCATCACCGGCATGCGGGTCGGGGGACGACGTGAGATCGTGATCCCGCCCAAGCTCGGTTACGGCAACTCGGCGCAGGGGCCGATCAAGGCGAACGAGACCCTCGTGTTCGTCGTCGATCTCCAGGGCGTCAGCTGAGGGTGCTGGCCTGGCGCGGCGCCCGGCGCGATCGCGCCGCGTCTCGAGGCCGAGGTGCACTGCCGTGCAGGACAGGGAAAGATGTCGGTGTGCCGACGCCCGACGACCACGAGAGATGCCTGTGAACGAGACCGAGACGGTGATCGACGTCGTCGTGGAGATCCCGGCAGGGAGCCGGAACAAGTACGAGTACGACCACGAGCGTCACGTGATCCGGCTGGACCGTCGGCTCACCACGGCGACCGCCTATCCGGCGGACTACGGGTTCGTGCCCGACACCCTCGCGCTCGACGGTGACCCGCTCGACGCGCTCGTCATCCTCGACGACCCGACCTTCCCTGGCTGCGTGGTCCGTGCTCGGGTGATCGGGCTCTTCCGGATGCAGGACGAGGCGGGACCGGACGCCAAGTTGATCACGGTGCTGGAACACGACCCGATGCGTGAGGGCACCAAGGATGTGTCGGACCTGCCGGTGCAGCTTCTCGACGAGATCGAGCACTTTTTCAGCGTCTACAAGGCACTCGAGCCGGGCAAGCGCACGCAGACCAAGGGGTTCGAGGGTCTCGAGGGTGCTCTCGAGGAGCTGCGGGCGTCGCGCGCGCGCTACGCCGGCCCGCACGGTGGTTGAGCACCCCGTCTGGATGGGGCTGGCGAGGGCGTTGTTGCATCGGGCGTGTACGTGCGATCCGCGCCCGTGAACCCGGTGCTCTCCGTGAAGCGATAGCGTGACCGCCGCATGTCTCGCCGTATCGACATAGAGCTCACCAGCCGTACCTCGGACGGCGCGTACACCTGGCGCGCCGCGGGAGCGAAGCAGCCGCGGGGCACCGTCGCTGCAGAGATGGTGCCGGGGGGCGCGTCCGTGGGCGACATCGTGCGCGCGGAGCTGGAGTCGGGCCTCGAGGGTTTCGAGGTGGTCTCGGTGCTGCCACGCCAGGAGAAGCACACAGATCAGCCCGTCAATCGCATCGAGGTGCTCGGAGCCCCTCGTCGAGGGCCCGATGTGGTGGTGAGCTACGCGGGAGGGCCACGACGCCGCCGAGACACAGAGCGCGCCGGTGGCCGTGACGCGCGCCGGGGTGGCCCGGGTCGAGACGTCGGCAACCGCAGGCCAGGCGCCCGCCGGGGCCAGGAGGGCGAGATGACTGCGGGGCGGGCCCGCCCCGAGCGCCGCAGGGAGGTGCGTCGCGGCGGCGAGGCGGCACAGACCGACGGTGCGACGCCACCGCGCGGCGCGCGCCGGGAGCAGCCCGCGCGCCGCGACGAGGGACGTGCCGGAGCTGGCCCGCTCAGGCGAGAACGTCGACCTGCAGTCGTCGCCACCCACCGCAACGCGATGCTCGCCACGCTCGGACCACAAGAGCTGCCCATTGCCGAGCAGCTTCTTCGTGGCGGCATTCCTGCGGTGCGCCAGGCGCTGGCGGAACAGGCCGCCAAACAGCCGGGCGGCCCTGCGACACAGGCGAACAGCGACACGGTGCTCTCGATCGCTGAGCAGCTGCTGGCACGGGTGAACCTTGCCACCTGGAAGGACCGGGCAACCTCGGCGCAGGCGGCGGGAAAGGAGCTGCGGCTGCGCGAGCTGCGCGCCGTGGTCACGTCCTCACGCACGGTGACCCTCGACGACGAGGCGCGTGCCATGGCGCGGTCGCTCCACGAGCTGCTCGAGCAGCGCTTGCAGGCGTTGCGGGACGAGTGGGTGACGCGCATGAACGCCGCGCTCGACGCCGGACGAGTGCTCGATGCGATGCGGGTGGCCGCCCGCCCGCCCGAGCCTGCGACGCGGCTGCCTGCCGAGCTTGCGGTGCGGCTTTCGGACGCCGCCGGTGCCGCGATGTCGGCGGAGTCGCCCCCTGCGCAGTGGATGGCGCTGCTCGAGGCTGTCGTGGCGTCACCGGTACGGCGCAACGTCAAACCGGCGGGCATTCCCGACGATCGTCACGCCAAGGACGCGGCACTACGCGCCGCCGGGTCGGTGCCCGAGCTCGCCAAGCTGCTCGGCATCCGCATCCCCCCTCCCCCGCCGCCACGGCGTCCGGTGCCAGGCGCCGGCCGTGTCATGGCAGTGCGCGGTGGAGGACCAGCAAGCGGGCGCTGAGCCCGAACGACTCGAAGAGCTGCTTGCTCTCCCGGTCACCCGGCAGCGCGGGCGCATCGACGCCGTGGCATCCCTCGGCGGCAAACCAATCGAGGAGCGACTGGGCCATGGCAGTGCCCACGCCCACGCCGCGTGCGTCGGGCTCGACGTAGACGACGTCGACGACACCGATCTTGGCGTTCCCACCCCGCACGTAGTGGCCGGCAGCAACGCCGACGACCTCGTCGTCGACGGTCCCGACGAGGACGTGATGGATCGTGTCGCTCCTCCACGATGCCACCAAGGCACCTGCATCGGGTTCGTGAGGTCCTGAGCGGCCGGGCTCGCCGGCCAGCGCCGCCAGCGCCGCCGGTCCCCCGCGCAGCGCTCGTGCCGCGTCGAATGCCTGGCGCAGCAGTGCGACGCACTGCGGTCGGTCGGCGTCGCGGAACGGTCGAGCCCCTTCCACGGGGTGTCAGGGTGCCGGCGGGGCGCCGGGGGGTGGTGTGTCGAGGAGCTGTTCGGCGCGGTGCAGGATGGTCCTGCGCGCTCGGGTGGCGCGCTCGTGGCGGACGATCGCATGCAGCTCGCGCGCATCGAGCCCGTCGAGACGGCGGACGACCTGGGAAGCGGAGAGCGCGTCGTAGTCGGGAATGGCGCGGTCGACTTCTGGGTCGCGCCCCGGTGCACGGGGAGCGGTCGTCCGCTGCATCGGTGGTGACGGGGGCCGTGACCGAGCACGGGAGCCACGAGCAGGTGCCGTCGGCGACGTCTCCGTCGAGGTCTCACCGCGCGGCGGGACCGGTCGGGGCGCGCTCGGTCGGGGCGCGCTCGGTCGGGGCGCGCTCGGTCGGGGCGCGGCCGAGGCGAAGAATGCCTCGGCGTCCCGCCTCAAGCGGCGGAGCCCGAAGTCGACGGCGAAGCGGCCGATCACGTGTGCGTTGCGCAGCTGCTGGTCGACCCGGGTCCTTCCCTTCTCGGTCATCTCGTCCATGTCGTCGAGCGCGGTGGCCACCACTCCGGCTGGGAGGTAGACGAAGAGGTCGAGCGCCCAGTCTGCGAGCGAGCGGTCGCCCCCCGATGGTCGGACGGGAGGCTCAGACGCAGTCACGGCAGAGCATCAGCTTCTTGTCGGCCAGCTGGCTCGGGTGCTTCACGAGGAAACAGGACCGGCACACGAACTCGTCGGGCTGTTTCGGCAGCACCCGTTCCCCTCCCTCGCCGCGGTCCTCGACGTCGGTGGTCTCGTCGTCGTCCGGCTCGTCGTCGATGACGACGAGCCGTTCCTTCAAGATGACGTCGAGGCTCGCCTCCACGTCCTCCTCGTCCTCGTCCTCCTCGTCCTCCTCCTCGGTCTCTTCGGTACCGGCCCGCTCCACGGTGTCCGTCGCAGGGCCCGCGCCGACGTCGTCGTCGTCATCGTCGTCGTCGAGTTCGTCGTCCCCGAGCGAATCGAGGTCGTCGTCGTCGAGGTCGTCGTCTCCGAGGTCGTCAGTGTCCGCGTCGTCGATCTCGAGCTCGTCGTCGAGGTCGTTGTCGAGGTCGTCGAGGTCGCCGGGGATCGTGACGTCGTCCAGGTCGTCGGGCATGGCCGCCTTTCGCTGCGAATGTGCCGCGGGAGCATAGACGGTGGACTTGGCGGGTCAAGCCACGTCACGGCGGTGCGGCGCAGGTTCTTAGGAACCACCGCAGGCGGTCGGGCCCGGGAGCCTTTGGGGCCGTCTCGTCGACAAGACGATCCTTCCCGACGAGACGTTCTCTACTCGACTCCCAGGGCCTCGCGCCGCCTCTCACAGCATCCCCCCCGCCGCGGCGCCGGGCCCTCGCCGGGGCCGCTTTGTCGGGGCGTCTGGGACTGGGAGCACCCTAGTCACGCCGGGGCACGCGCTCAAGAGGTGACGTGACCACCCTGGGCGGCCAACGCGCGTCGTGCCCGCCGGAGGTGGCGAGACGACAGGGTCGACGACGACGTCAGCCCTGCTCGCCGGCGACCTGGGCCTGGGTCCGACGCGACTCGGCTCGTCGCTCCGCGTCGAGTCGTTCGAGCTCGACCGGGGAGTGATCGACGTGCACCATCGACGCTGCGATCGCATGGTGGCCCGCCACCTCGTCGATGAGGCGGTGCATGGCTTGCGCGACCCGTCGATAGACCGGATGGCCCTGCGCACCTGAACGAAGTTCGACCACGTGCATCGCCTCGCGCGCGTTCATCTGCATCGCGTAGCGCACCTTGAACGCGAGCGCGACCGCGTATGGCGCTTGTGCAGGGAAGCTCGACGAGAGCGCGTCGTGCAACCCGGCCGAGCGCGCCATCGCGCGATGGAAGGCGTCTGCCTCTCCAGCCTCCACCACGAGCTCGGGGACCTCGTAGCCGAGGGACGTCGACAGCGGCTGCCAGTCGATCGTGAGCATCCGGTGGCGTTGAAGGTCTCGGAACGCGCCGTAGTCGGTGACGAGCTCGAAGCGGTACTCGGTGCGTTCGAACGCGCGACCGGGACGGTGGCGGCGGTTCTTTCGGTCACCGACGTAGGCGGCGAGCAGCGCCGAGCGGTCGGCGGCTGGCAGTGCTCGTACCCGCGCGAGCGCGTCGCGCTCGGAGACGTCGAGGAACGAGAAGCACGCTGCGGCGAGCACCTTGTCCTCGCCTTCGGGGTCGAAGTCGACGAGGCTGACTTCGGGTGCCTGCGGCGGAACCCCCCCCTCCCCCACCAGCGCGCTCCCGCCGGTGTCACCCCACAGGCGCTCGACCACTGCTGCCGTGCCGTCGCGGGTGGCCGCGAGGTACCCCGTCCACTCCCCGCCACGCTCGGGCAGATCGACACGCTGGAGGAACGACGGGATCACCTTGCGCAGCTCGGTGAGCATCATGGCGCCGTAGTGGCGAACTTCTGGAAGCGGGTGCGCCGCCATGCGCAGCAGCAGGGCCTCATAGGCCTGACCGTCACCGTACATGCCGACGTTGGACAGCGAGGCGGCGGGCAGGAGCCCGCGCACCGCGTCCAGCGCCTTGGCCCGGATCGCCTGACGGTGCACGAAGTCCGAGTCCGCTGGCTGGCGCGGGTAGCGCGTGCCGAGCCAGGCGACCAGGCGCTGGAGCAGCGCAGCGTATGTGTCGAACATGCGGTCCATGTCGCCGACGTAACGCGCGCCCAGGGCCGACTCGAGCACCTCAGGTGGGCGGTGATAGCGATAGTGCCCGCTCGGGAGGCGCTGGTCGTAGCCGATGTAGCGCGTCGACTGCTCGAGGTACGACATGAGTCGGCCACGTTCGAGGACCTTGGTCAAGATGTTCGAGGCCTGCTCGCACGCGAGGTGGACGCCACCGAGCTGGGCCACCGAGTCGTCGCCGAACTCGAAGAAGACCCGCTCGTAGAGGCGTTCCGCCCGCGCGAGCCCGACGGTCGCGTCGATCGTCGAGTCCCCGGCGACGTCCAGCTCGCCCACGAACTCGTCGAGGAAGAGGCGCCGCAGGCTCTTGGGTGAGCGTGAGTACCTGGCGAAGAGCGCGCCCTTCACCACCTCGGGCAGGTTCACCAGGGCGAAGACCGGGAGGTCGAGGTTCGTGACGTAGCGCCGGAGGATGGCTTCCTCGTCGGCCGTGAACTCCTCGGGGGTGTAGGGGGCCATGGCCCGGCCAACCTTAGAGGCCGCCCCGGTGCCGGTGGCGGACCGTCGGCGCGTGCCCCGGGCGCTCACTCGATGATGTCGGGCGCGCCGCCTGCAGCCACCACGTCACGGCGCAGGAGGTGCATCGCCGCGTCGGCAGCGGCGGCCGTGGCGGGGTCTGGCGCTACCGTGGCGACCTGCCCGACCAGGTCGACGAGCTGCTTGAGCGTACGCACGAAGTCACCGGGCGCGAGCTCGCCGATGTCGCTCGCTGCGACCTCGAGCACCGTCCCGAACGAGGCGCCGCGCGCCCACGAGGTCACCGCACCGGCGAGTCCGTGCTCGGGTTGGCGGGTGCGGGGGACGAGGTGCACCTCCTCGAGCGCACGGATGCGCTCGGCAGCACGGTCGAGCGCGGCCAGCCGCTCGGCGAGCTCCATGCGGCGCCGTTCGCCCAGCCGGTCCCCCGCGCTGCGCCGGTCCCTGACGCTGCGCGTGCGGCCGCGCCGGCCGTCGTCGGCACCGGCACGCGTCCCCGCTCGTCGGCGGCCCTGGGCACTTGCCGGCCGCCGGGCGCGCCGGCGCTCGAAGACGAGCGACGAGAGGACGCCAGCGAGCACCGAGGGCTCGGCACCCGCCAGCACATCGTCGCTCAACGCCTCGGCCACGAGGAGGTCGCACTCGTGGTAGATCCGGGAGAGCTGTACGCCGCGCGGCCTGAGGCGCCAGTCGTCGACGTACCCGAGCTCCTCGAGCACCGCGAGCCGGCGACCGAGATGCTCGGCGAGCGCGTCGCCCGTTCGCGCCTCACGCCGGCGCCTGCGCGCTGCGGGTCGGCGATCGTCGGCGACTTCGCCACCGGCGCTCCGGCGAGCCTTGTCGGCCTGCCACTGCGCGAAGGAGCGGCGCAGGATGTCGAGGGCGACGGGGCGCTCGAACCGGCGAACCAGGTTCACCGCGAGGTTGTAGGTCGGCCGGAAGGACGAGCGCAGGTCCGGCGGGGGCGCGACGGCGACCCGCGCCATCTCGGAGACCGGGGTCTCGGGGGTCCACAGCACGACGGCGTGGCCCTCGTGGTCGAGTCCACGGCGTCCCGCCCGCCCCGTCAGCTGCGCGTACTCGCCCGAGGTGAGCGGCGCGCGACCTGCGCTGCCGTACTTGTCGAAGCGTTCGATGACGACGGTGCGCGCCGGCACGTTGATACCCAGCGAGAGCGTCTCGGTCGCGAACACCACTTGGAGGAGCCCAGCGGCGAAGCACTCCTCGACCGTCTCGCGGAACGCCGGCACCAGTCCGGCGTGGTGCGCGGCGATGCCCGACGTGAGCCCCTCCAACCAATGGTCGTAGCCGAGCACCTCGAGGGCGTCGTCGCTCAGCTCCTCCACGTGGCGCTCGGCGATGCGGCGGATCTCGGCGCGCTGGGGCTGGTCTGCGAGCCGGAGCCCGTCGTGGAGGCACTGGGTGACCGCGTCGTCGCAGGAAGCTCGGCTGAAGATGAAGACGATGGCGGGCAGCAGCTCTCGATCGTCCAGCGCTTCGACGAGCTCGGTGCGGCGAGGGGCGCGGAATGCCAGACGCGGCCCGCGGCGGTCACCGCGCCAGCGGGGCGGCGGCGCGGACTGCGCCATGCGGCGAGCGACAATGTCGAGCCGCACGGCGTCGCCCCCTGGCCGACCGTCCGAGAGCAGTGGCAGCAAGGTGGTGCCTTCCTCCGCTGTGCCACCTGCACGATGGTGGACGGCGAGATGGTGACGGAGCACGACCGGGCGGCGGCGTTCGACGACGACCGAGGTGGGACCTCGGACAGCGGTGAGCCAGTCGCCCAGCTCCTTTGCGTTCGAGACGGTGGCAGACAGGCATACGAAGGAGACGCTTGGCGGGCAGAGGATCAGCACCTCCTCCCAAACGCCGCCGCGGTAGGGGTCCTGGAGGTAGTGCACCTCGTCGAGCACGACGGTGCGGAGCCCCGCGAGAAGCTCGGAGCCTGCGAGGAGCATGTTGCGCAGGACCTCGGTGGTCATGACCACGACCGGCGCGTCCGGCCGTACGGCCGCGTCTCCGGTGAGCAGGCCCACGCGTGTGGCGCCGTGGGCGGCCGCCAGCTCGGCGAACTTCTGGTTCGACAGTGCCTTCAGCGGGGTCGTGTAGAAGGCCTTCTGTCCCGCCCGCAGTGCCAGGTCGACCGCGTACGCTGCCACGAGCGTCTTGCCCGAGCCGGTTGGTGCGGAGACGAGGACCGACCTGCCCGCTTCCACGGCGTCGAAGGCCTCGAGCTGGAAGGGGTCGGGAGCGAAGCGGAGCGAGCGCAGAAACTGCTGGCGTGCCGAGGCGCTCTCGCGCTCGCCGTAGCGCTGCGCGGCGCCCAGCGCCCGTTCGCGAGGCGCGGGTGGGCGGTCTGGCGCGGGATCCCGCGCCCGACTGTCGGGCCGCGACATCAACGCCGGAAGAGCTTCCCGACGCCGATCGCGGCGAAGTAGAAGACGATGAGCGGTGCCCCGAGCGCGCACATGGAGAACGGGTCGGAGCTCGGCGTGAGCACGGCGGCAGCGACAGTGATGCCGATGACTGCCCATCGCCAATGGCGAAGGAGGGTTGCCGGCGATACCACGCGGGCGAGCTGCAGGGCGACCAGGACGACGGGGAACTCGAAGGTCAGCCCGAACAGCACCATCAACAAGAGGATGAGGGTGAGGTAGGAGTTCGGGTTCAAGAGCTCGTGGACGCGGTTCCCGCCGATGTCGATGAGCCAGCCCATCGTGTGTGGCAGGACGACGTAGACGATCGCGCAGCCGAGCAAGAAGAGCACGATGGACGCCATCACGAAGGGCACGGCGTAGCGCTTCTCGCTGCGTCGGAGGCCGGGCGTGATGAAGCGCCAAAGCTCCCACAGCACGACCGGCGACGCGAGGACGGCGCCCCCGAAGGCGGCCATCTTGATGCGCAGCGTGAGCTGTGTGGTCGCGCCCGTCGCGTAGAAGGTGCAGCTGTGCGCGTGCGCCAGGTGGATCTGGCAGAAGGGGTGGCTCAGCACCGTGAGCATCGATGTGTAGAACAGTGCCGCCGCGCACGCGGCGACGATGAACGCGACGACGGCGACGACCAAGCGACGTCGCAGCTCGCCGAGGTGCTCGCCGATGGTCATCGCGTCAGGCCCTGGTCGCCTGGGTCGTGTCGTGGGCGCGCGCCCGGTCAGGGGAAGCGACATGTCAGTTCAGCGTGGGATCGTCGACTGCGAGGCGCTCGAGATCGACGTCGGCACCCTCGGCACGGCCACCGGCGGTGGCGTGGCCGAGTGGGGATCCACGGCCCGTCGGGGGACCCACCGGCCGGCCGGTCACCGCGGCGTCCTCGGCGAGGTCGACGGCGCCCGGCGATCCGTCCGCGAGCTCGTTCAGCAACGTGATCGGCGAGCGCGCGTAGCGCACGATGTCGCGCCCGGTGGGCAGGTCCGGCATCGTCTGGCGAAGCTCGCCGTCGATGCGTTGAGAGAAGGTGCGCACCTTCCCCCAGGCGGCACCGAGCTGGCGGGCGACCTCGGGAAGGCGCTTGGGGCCGAGCAGGACGATCGCCACCACGAAGATGATGATGAGCTTTGTCGGGCTGAGGTCCAGCACGCGGGGCGAGTCTACAGGGGGTCCGGGGGTCCGCCATCGGGCGCGCCGCGACCGGACGCCAGCCTCGCGCGCCTCGGGCAGCCGAGGCGTGTCACAGGCGTTCACGCCGGCCGCTGCGCCAGGAGCCGCTGCGCCAGGAGCCGCTGCGCCAGGAGCCGCTGCGCCAGGAGCCGCTGGGTGTCAGAAGAACCGCCAGCGCCCGGGCGGCCAGATGATGAGAAAGACCTTCCCCACGATGTAGGAGGACTTCACCGGTCCCCACGTCCTCGAGTCGCAGGAGTTGATCCGGTTGTCGCCCATGACGAAGTAGTCGCCCTTGGGGACGGTGTACGGCGCCGTCATCGACGTGTAGGTGTGCGGTCCCTTGGGCAGCCACGGCTCGGCCAGGAGCTTGCCTGTGATGTACACCTGGCCGTGCTTCGCCGAGACGGTCTGGCCGGGCAGGCCGATCACGCGCTTGACGAGGTCCGGGACGATCGGGCCCCCGCAGTCCTCTGCGGGCGGGCGCTTGAAGACGATGATTGTGCCCGGGTGGATCGTGCCGTAGATCTTGTTGACGACGATCCGGTCCCCTGCCTTCAGGGTCGGCCACATCGATGTCGACGGAACGTAGAAGGTCTCGAGCACGAAGGTTCGCACGAGGAACGCCGCCACGAGGGCGATGACGATGATGACCGCCCACTCGGCGATCCAGCCGTGGCGATGCCGGCGCCGGTGCCGCGCCCCCTGGTGTCGCGCGCCGTCGCCGGCTCCGTGCACGTCGGAAGCCCCCGACGCCGCTGTGGTCGCTGTGCCGTGGGGCCCACCGGCCGCCGCCGCGCTCCCGCCGTATGGCGCGCCGTCCAGTTCGAGGGTCGTGCGGCTCTCGCCGGACGCCGCTTCCTCAGGGGGCGCCCCGCCGAGCGGGGCCCCGCCGACCGCCGGGTCGTCGGAGGCGTCGTCGGGCGGTTCTTGGCTCACGGGGGTCCGAGGCTACAAGGTGCTCCGTGCAAACGCCCGGCATCCCGAGTCGGCCGGGCCGGTGCGCCGGTACGTGGACGGGCACGCCAGCGGTCCGCCGGGCACGTCAGAGCGACGCGATGAGCCGCTCGACCCGGTCGTCGTGGGAGCGGAAGGGATCTTTCAACAGCACCGTGCGCTGCGCCTGGTCGTTCAATTTCAGATGGACCCAGTCGACGGTGAAGTCTCGGCGCCGCTCCTTGGCGCGCCGCACGAATGCGCCGCGCAGACGTGCACGGGTGGTCTGCGGCGGCTCGGTCATCGCCGCCGCGATGGCCGAGTCCGTGCACAGCCGGTCCATCTGCTCTCGCGACTGGAGCTTGTAGTAGAGGCCCCGGGAGCGGTCGACGTCGTGGTACATGAGGTCGACGAGGGCCGCCTTCGGGTGGGACAGCGGGACCCCGTGACGCTCCCGGACCTGCTCGATCAGCCGGTACTTGGACACCCAGTCGCACTCGCGCCACAAAGAGAGCGGGTCGGACTCCAGCCCCTTCAGGCAGTGCTGCCACATGTCGAGCGCCCGTTCCTCCTCGGGCCCGAGCCCGTGGCGGTCTCTGAAGCGCAACGCTCGCTCGAGGTACTCGCCCTGGATGTCGAGGGCCCGCATCTCACGTCCGTTGGCCAGGCGCACGCGGCGCTGGCAGGTGATGTCGTGGCTGATCTCGCGGATCGCCCGGATCGGGTTCTCGAGCGTCAGGTCCCGCAGGACGGTACCGGGGTCCTCGAGCATGGCGAGCACGATGCTCGTCGCCCCGGTCTTCAAGAACGTGGCGTACTCGCTCATGTTGGAGTCGCCGACGATGACGTGCAGCCGGCGGAAGCGCTCGGCGTCCGCGTGCGGCTCGTCCCTCGTGTTGATGATGGGGCGGCTGCGGGTCGTCGCCGACGACACGCCCTCCCAGATGTGCTCGGCTCGCTGGCTGATGCAGTAGACGGCGCCACGGGCGGTCTGGAGCACCTTGCCCGCGCCCGCGTAGACTTGACGGCTCACGAGGAACGGGATCAGCACCTCGGTATAGCGGTTGAAGTCGTCGTTCCGTTCCGTCAGATAGTTCTCGTGGCACCCGTAGGAGTTGCCGGCGGAGTCGGTGTTGTTCTTGAACAGGTACACCTCGCCGCGGATGCCCTCCTCGCGCAGCCGAGCCTGCGCGCCCGACACGAGCTGGGAGAGGATCCACTCTCCCGCCTTGTCATGGGTGACGAGGTCGCTGATGCGGTCGCACTCTGGCGTC
>JAJZMN010000085.1:0-11667 GCA_021850345.1 Actinomycetes bacterium
CCCGCACTCATGCAGGCCGACGTCGGCGTCGCCATCGGGGCGGGCACCGACATCGCCATCGACGCCGCTGACGTGATCCTCGTCTCCGAGCGGCTGGGAGCGGTCGCCGACGCCTATGACATCGCGACGGAGAGCTACCACAAGACCAGGCAGAACCTGGCCGTCGCGCTCGCGCTGAACTCGGTCGGGGTGCCGGCAGCGGCCACCGGGCTCGTCGACCCCGTCTTCGCGATGGTGGCGATGGTGGCGAGCGTCACCTTGGTGCTGTCGAACTCGTTCGGGGCCAACCTGCCGCTCACCCTATGGAGAGGCTTCAGGACGCTCCTCCTGCCCAAGCTGCTCACCGACGGCGAGACAGAGACCAGCGCAGGCGGCCCGAGCACTGCAACACCCGCTGTGGCAGCCGGGGTGGCGACGCCGAGGCCGGTGCGGCTGAGCCTCGGGGTGAACCGGGCACCCGAGATGCCCACGCAGATGAGCAACGACTCGGCGCCGTGGTTCGAGGACCCCGGCCAAGAAGCGGTCGGTGGCTGGTGGGCTCGTTGGCGGGCGTGGCTCTGGACCGGTGCGATCGTGGTGGTGGTCATGGGCCTCGGCGCCTGGGACGTGATCACCGGCGGCCCGCTCCACCCCCATGTGTGAGCGGACCCGATGAGGATCGGACAGCTCGCCGACGCAGTCGGCATCAACCCGAGGACCATCCGCTTCTACGAGGACATCGGCCTGCTCCCCGAGCCGCAGCGGCTGCCCTCGGGCTACCGGGACTACACCGAGGAGGATCGGGCACGGCTGATCTTCGTGCGCACTGCACAGCGTCTCGGCCTGCCGTTGGCGGACATCACCGAGATCATGGCGTTCAAGGAGCGGGGCGAGGCACCCTGCGGGTATGTCCGCAGCGTGCTCGCCCGCCAACTCAGCGAGCTCGACGAGCGCATCTTGGAGCTCATCGCCCTGCGCGAGCAGCTTCGAGCATTGCAGGGGATCGCCGACGACCTCCCGGCACCGGGCGACTGCTACTGCAGCGTGATCGAGCACGCCGCGACGCTCGAAGCGACCGCCGAGAAAGGACTCGCCTCCCCCACGAAAAGAGGAGCCATCCCAGAAGTCCGCGCCGACCGTGACCGCAGGCAACGCCTCGTTGCCGAGGGAGACGCCAGGTCGTCGAGGTGCTGCCCGGGCCGAGCACGAATGGCCCATCTCACCCTGGGCCATCCACCCGTGGCAGCGCGGCGCGGATGCCAGTTCCTTCGTACGGTTGGCTCAGCTCGCCGGGAGGCCGAGCAGCCCTTCGACGACACCGTCGAGGGTCGGCGCTTCGATGTGGGGGCGGCGAAAGATGCTCGGGTAGGCCCTCCCGGTCCGGTTGGCCCAGCCGGTGACCAAGCCGGCTGCGGCCGCGCCGTGGAGGTCCCACGGATGGACCGCGACCATGGCGAGCCGCTCCGGCGCGACTCCGAGCTCGGAGGCGGCATAGCGGTAGGGCTCGGGTCGGGGTTTCCAGTGGCCGACGGCGTCGACCGACAGCACCCGGGAGACCAGCGAGATCAGCCCCGCTCGCTCGAGCAGCCCTGAGGTGACGGGCGCGGCGCCGTTGGTGAGCGCGACGATGGGAATGCCGACGTCGCGCAGGCGGCGGAAGGCCACTGGGCAGATCGGCACAGGCCTCGAGCAACCCGGTCGTCGCGTCCGGCGGGACCGGACAGCCCGCTGCCCAGGCCACCTCGGCCAACGCGGTGGTTGCCAGGGCAGGGAAGGTGACGTGGTCCCCGGCCGCGGCAAGAGCGATGCCGTCTCGCAACAGCACGGCGAACCACCAGTCCAAGGCGTGGCGCGGCAGTCCCAGCTCCTCGAAGCACGGATGCAGGGCCGAAAGGTCGAAGAGCGTCTCGTTGACGTCGAACGCCACCGCGCAGGGACGGTGCCCGAGCAGGCTCATCGCCGTCCGCCCCACCGGCTCCGAGCTGCACCGGGCGCGGGCAGTCGGGCTCTGGGGGCGCTCAGGACCCGGCAGCGTCACGGCGGTGTCCCTGCTGCCAGTCCTCCTCGGCACCGACCTCGCCGTCGCCGAGCCCGAACGCCCGTAGCTGCGGGGTCTCGCGCAGCGAGCGCTTCAGTTCGGCGAACCCGCCGAAGCGCGCCAGACCCACCACGTGCTCCCACAGCTCGAGCGCGTCGGAGGTGGACGGGAGCCGGCTGATCACCGGGCCGAACAGGGCCGCCCCGTCGGGCGGATCGAAGTGCAGGATCGGGGTGCCCACGTCCCTGCCGGTCAGCGACAGGGCCCGGTCGGTCTCGGCGCCGATCTCTTGGTCGAAGGAGGTGTCCGACACCGCGCCGGCCAGCTCGACGGGGAGCCCCAGACCGGAGAGGACCTGCGACGCGAAGCCGACCGGATCGCGATGCAGGTCCGCCTGACGTCCCGGGGCCGAGTCGAAGAGCTCCGCCCCGTAGGCGGCGTAGAGGTGGCCGACGGCGTCGGGGCCGTGCGCGGCGCGCACCGCGGCGGCGACGCGCAGCAGCTCGAGGCCGGCGGTGTGGCCTCGCTCGTAGTCGGGAGGGAAGTGGGCGGCGTAGTCCACGCCTGCGTTCACCAGGCGCAGCGAGATGAACCGCCATTCCACCCGGTGGTCCCGCTGGCCGGCCACGAGGCGCACCCACTTGCTCGTCATCCACGCGAACGGGCACACCGGGTCGAAGTAGAAGTCCAGATCGGTCATCACGCCTCACCTCTCGCCGGGTAGTCCCGCTCGACGAAGAACCGGATCGCCCCGACCAGGTCGTCGACGCGAGGACGCGCCGCTGGCATGGAGTTGAGCACCACCATGTAGATCGTCCCATCGGCACGCACCAAGAACACCCCCGGGCTCGCCGAACAGCTCGGGCTCGGGCTCCTTCACGCCCCGTGAGACGAACAGGCCCCATTCCCGCATGGAGTCGACGCTCTGTCCGTAGCCGACCCGCAGACGCGCGAGACCCCACTCGGTCACGCTGCGGCGGGCACGGGCCTCGTCGTCGCCGCTCACCGCCACCACCTCGACGCCGAGCCTGGCGAGCTCGTCTGCGGCCCGGTCGAGCTGGGCGAGATACCCCCGGCAGATCGGACAGTGCCAGCCCCGGTAGAAGACCACCAACGTGAACCGCTCCGGGGCGGCGGCCGACAGCACGAACCGTCCGCCGCCGACCAGGTCCACCTCGAGCGTCGGCGCCGGCCCGGTCGGGACCGGCACCGACGCCGGGCGTGCGGACATGCTCAGTGCACCACGATGTGCCCTGATTGGATCACCTCAGGCGGAAGTCCCTTTTTTTCAAGACGCCGACCACCAGTGTGCCTCCGATGTAGCTGCCACCAGGAGACGGGACCACCGTGACCGTCGTAGGCCCGAGTGTGCCGAGCGCGTTCGACGTCGCGTCGACCGTCATCGTGATGGTGCCATCCGATGCCAGCGAAGCCGCGACGACCGGCCCGCGCACCGTCATCCCTGCAGGCATCGGAGAGCCGGCCGGCACCGAGCCGCTCACCACGCACTGGAACTCCCCGGTGCCGTTCGAAAGCGCCGTGAAGGCGAAGTGGGTGGGGACGCCGCCGAGCGTGCCGCCACCGCCCCCGGTGGCGAGCACCCCCGGTGCAGGTGCCGCCGAGGCAGCCGCGCTCGGAAGACCGAGCCCCAGCGCCGCCATGGCGAGGGCACCGGCGACAGCCCCTCCGGTCATGAGCGTTCTTCCTTTGATCAACCGCGTCATCGCAACCTCCCGTAGCACGATCGTTCGGTCCTCCTCTCGGGCGCAGCCACAGCGGCCTGGGCGGCCCGGGGGATCTGTGGGCAACGACGAGAGCGCCCCGGACCCCTTCCTGACTGCCCCGCCTCTCTTCCGACGGAGAACCTCAACGAACGTTGGATGTGAGGACCGGCTGCACGCCGGCCAGGAAGAGGAATCCCCCCGTTGGCCCAGCTATTGCCTCGAGTCCCTCGAGGCAACGGCTCACTGTCACGGAGATCTCGCTGCCGCGGTCTCGGCGAGGATCTGGTGGACCTCGGCGGCGGTCAAGGCCCCGGACAGCTCGACCACCACGTGCCCGCTGGGGCCGATCAGGAAGGTCGTCGGCAGCTCGTCGATCCCGTAGCGTGCCGCGACGTCCCCGCCGGAGTCCACGGCGAGCGTGAAGCCGAGGTGGTCACGGCGGGCCAGCTGCTGTGCGGCGCCAGGGGCGGTGTCCACGGCCACGCCGACCACGCGGAGACGGCGGTCCCGCCGAGCGACGCCGTTCAGCACCGGCAGGTCCGCCCGGCAGTCGGGGCACCAGCTGGCCCAGAACGACAAGAGCACCGAGCGCCCCCGGAGCCCCGCCAGGCTGACCGTCTGGCTCGGATCTCCGAGCCGCGCCAGGCTGAACGCGGGCGCCACCCGGGGACGGCTGGCGCGGTCGTTCACGATGGGATCGACGAACACCGGCTGGGAGATCGCGGTCTGCTCCCTCGGAGGCAGGGTGTCCTCGGCGAGCCGGGCCAAGGTGTAGCCCCACGGCCGGGTCCGCACCGAGGAGGCGTCGAACTCTGCGATGTCGCGCTCGTGGCCGTGCGGGCCGATGACGTAGAAGATCGTGCTGTGCTGGACGGTCCGGGTCGCCGGGTCCCGCAGCACGGTCTCGCCGTAGCGGGCCCAGATGCGCTCGAGCGTCGGCACGGGTCCGGTCGCGAAGAACCAGTTGCGGACCTTGCCCATGTCGTGGGCGTCGCTCCAGGACCGCACGTAGCGAACCTGGGGGTAGTAGGGATTGGCGTTCACCGCCAGGAACACCACGTGGCGTCGTCCTGCCGGGCCCAGGTCCCTGTCGGCCGCGCGCACGTCGGCGGCGAAGAGCGGGCAGAGGTCTTGGCAGCGGTCGTCGTTGAACGACAGCACCACCGCGTCGCCCCGGAACGCGCCGAGCGACACCCGCCGGCCCTGCTGGTCGGTGAGCGAGAAGTCCGGGAGCACGTGGGTCGGGCTGCTGAGCGCGTCGAGCGCGACCATCTGCGCCAGCGCGCTCGACACCCCCGGCACCGGCCCGGGCGCGCTCGCCGGCCCGAGCACGTGCAACCCGAACACCCCACCGAGCCCGATCAGAGAGAGGCTGGCCACGCCTGCGACCGAGACCCGCCAGCCGAAGATCCGCCGGGCCCGGGGGTGCCGAGCGGGATCGGCACGAAGGACGAGGCGGCGCCGGGCGACCCGGGCCGCCACCACGAGGCCCAGCCCAACGAGCACCGCTGCGCCGCACCCGAGGGCGATCCACAGCGCCGCGCCGCCCAGCCAAGTGCCGAGACGGCTGTCGAACGCCTCCAGGCTCGCCACGAAGCCCGCCGGCCGACCGCCGGCCAGGTCCGCTCCCCAGTAGTCGGCCAGGTACCCGCCCGCCGCCACCATCACGGCCCCCGAACCGGCGGAGAACCATCGGCTCGACCTGCGCAGCCATCCGCCGATGCCGGCCCTGCCCAGTGCGGTCACCACCGACACGGCGGCGAACATCGCGCCCATCCCCATGCCGTAGGCGACGAAGGCGGCCAGCCCGTGCACCCACCCGCCTCGGGTGAGGCTGCCTGCGACCCCGGCGAGGAACAGCGGCAGCGCGCAGCCCAACGAGGCGATCGCGTAGGCGACGCCGAAGAGCGCCCCTCGGGCCACGGGGTGCCGAGCCCGGCGCCACAGCCCGTGGACCTCGGGAAGCGCCAGCCCCAGATGTCGGCCCGTGGCGACCAAGACCCCTGCGACGACGAGCACCCCGGCGACCCCCAGCATCACCTCGGGCAGCGCTGTCATGATGGCCGAGGCGCCGGCAGAGACCGGCGCCCCCACCGCCGTGAAGAGCGCCACGAACCCGGCGGTGGCAGCCACCGCCGTGACCAGGGGCGCCCCGATCCTCCCGGCCCTCTTCGACTGCGTCGCGGTCCCGGTCTCGGCCCCGGCCTCGATCTCGGTCTCGGCCCCGGCTGCGGACGAGGTGCCGACCGAGCGGTGAGGGTCGCCGAGGAGCGACGACAGGTAGACGGGCAGCAGGGCCACACCGCACGGGTTCACGAACGTGGCTGCGCCGACGGCGAACGGGTAGCCCAGCGAGGGCCCGAGGACGCTCACCGCTGATGCCCCCTGCCCGAGCGACTGCTTCGTGCACCGCGACCGAGTGCACGCGCCGTGCTCCTCCGCTCCGGTCGCTCACGATCGGGGCCGCCCTGGGAAGCAGCTGCGTCGTTCACGCCTTCCCACGTATGCGCGTGGTGCAGCACCGTGTCAAGTCGCCTGTCCGATGCACCGATCCAGTCGCGGGAGCTCACGATCGCGCATTGGCAGCGCTGCGGGCTGCTCCGAGGACCTCGTCGGCCGGCGGGCGGTCGTCTGGGCTGCGAGGACGCCACAAGGTGGTCACCCTGCCGTCGACCAGGATCGCGTCGCCGCCGAGTTGCCGCGTGTCCTCGTCGGGGCGGGCCAGGTGCTGGCGAGCGGCGACGGCGCGCCCGTAGACGGCGAGGGTGCCAGGCGTGTAGACGCGCCACCACGGTGCGCGGCCGATCCCGAGCCTGCGGTAGAGCCGGTGCGAGGGATCCGACAGCACGAGGCCGGTCCATCCGAGGTGGCGCACGATGGCGCCGAGGCGGTCGATGGGGCTGAACCCGACGGCGATCAGTCCCACGTCGTGGTCCGCATGAGCTTCGTGCACCTCGACCAGGTGCTGATGGCAGGGCAGTCAGTGACGATGGCGCAGGAGGACGATCACATGGACGCCGGGAATTTCGCCGAGTGCCAGCTCGGGGCCCTGGAGCCGCTCGAGCCCGACGTCTCCAACGTCGATGGCGACGCGCTCAGCGCTCGGCACGGCCCGTCCCTCGCGAAGGGGCCGACGAGCGCGTGCAATGACGCTCCGGTTGACCGGCAACGCGGCACGTCCGCTCGTCCGTGCCGCTCACAGCCCACGGGTCACCGCTCACAGCCCGTAGGTCTCGAGGAGCCGCAGCCAGATCTCGCTGATCGTCGGGTACGACGGCACGGCGTGCCAGAGCCGCTCCAGGGGGACCTCGCCGACGACCGCGACGGTGGCGGCATGCAGGAGCTCGCCGGCGTCAGGGCCGACAAAGGTGGCCCCGACGACCACGCGGCGGTCCTCGTCGACGACGAGGCGCGCGTGACCCCGGTAACCGTCTGCGTGCAGCGCGGCGCCGGCCACCTGTCCAAGGGGGTAGTCGACCACCCGGACCCGCACGCCGGCACTCCTGGCCTCGCCTTCGCTCAGGCCCACGGCGGCGACCTCGGGGTCCGTGAAGACCACCTGTGGGACGGCCCGGTGGTCGGCGGTCGCCGCGTGCGGGCCCCACGGGGCGGGGTCCAGCCGGCCGGCGGCTCGGGCGACGATGGCGTCTCCGCAGATGCGGGCCTGGTACTTGCCCTGGTGGGTGAGGAGCACCCGGTGGTTGACGTCGCCGGCCGCGTAGAGCCATCCGCCGGGCATCCCCACCACGGCCATGGTGTCGTCGACGGTGAGCCAGCTCCCTGGCTCGAGGCCGACGCTCTCCAAGCCCAGGTCTTGGGTGCGAGCCCGGCGGCCGGCCGCCACCAGCAGCTCGTCGGCTTCGAGCTCGGTGCCGTTGTCGAGCTCGACGGCGACGGTGCCGTCGAGGCGGCGTCCGGCTCCGGTCACGGTGACCCCCAGGCGCGCGTCGATGCCCCGCTCGGCCATGGCCTCGGCGAGCAGTTGCCCTGCGACGGGCTCGTAGGTGGGCAGCAGGCGGTCGGCCATCTCGAGCACGGTGACCGCGCTGCCGAGGCTTGCCCACGCCTGGGATAATTCGCATCCTGCGACCCCGCCGCCGAGGACGACGAGGCGCCGTGGCAGCTCCTTGGCGGCGGTTGCGTCCTTGGTCGTCCACGGGTGCACGTCGGCGAGCCCGGACACGGGGGGAAGGGCAGGTAAGGAGCCGGTGGCGATCACGACGGCCTGGCGGGCGGTGAGCGACCGCGTGCCGTGCGCGTCCTCCACCTCGACCAGGCGCTCCCCGGCCAGGCGTCCGTGTCCGCGCACGAGGCCGATGCGGGCGCCTTCGAGCCAGGCAACCTGGCCATCGTCCTCCCAGCCGCCTGCGAAGCGGTCGCGGCGGTCGAGCACCGCGGCGACGTCGAGGGGGCCCGACGCCGCCTGGCGGGCGCCCGCCACGCGAAGGGCGGCGGCAAGGGCGTGACCCGGGCGCAAGAGCGCTTTCGACGGCATGCACGCCCAGTACGAGCAGTCCCCACCGACCAGCTCGGCCTCGACCACCACCGCCGACAGGCCCCCTTTGACCGCGCGGTCGGCGACGTTCTCGCCGGTCGATCCGGCACCGATGACCACCACGTCGTAGATGTCTGCGCCACTGCCCTCCCCACTGCTCACCGCTGCTCCTGCCGTCCGCCGGGCGCGCTCATCGGCGCAAGCGCCCGAGCAGGGGGCGCCGGGCTCGGCCGTCGTTCGTGGCGCTGGCGCCCGTGGCAACGCTGGCTCCCTCGACGCCGCTGTCGGTCGTCTTGACGGCCTCCACCGCGACCCCGCGCCAGAATGCGACCCTCCCGGCGATCTCGCTCGCCGCGCGGCTCGGCTCGGGGTAGTACCACGCCGCGTCTGGGTTCTCCTTGCCTCCGGCGACGACGTCGTAGTAGCTGGCGGTGCCCTTCCACGGGCAACGGGTGTGCGTGGCGCTGTCGCGCAGGTACCGGCGGTCGACCGCCTCGGCCGGAAAGTAGCGGTTGCCTTCGACGACCACGGTCTCGTCGCTCTCGGCCAGCACCACACCGTTCCACGTGGCTCTCATCATGCACGTGGAACCCGGCCTGCGGCCGAGGTATTCCACCTCGGTGCCGCAGCATGCGTCGGGGAGGCACCGCAGGGCGCTCAGTGGTGCCGGAGGTGGAGGTCGTGCGGCCACACGTGCCCGAGGCGTTCGACGGCGGTCGCGGGGCACCCGTCGTCGTGGAGGCGTCCGCCGACGGTCAGCCCGCGACGATGGCAGTAGGGGCAGCGCACGAACCGCTCGTGAGTGAGGGTTCCGAGGACTCCGATCCACAACACGTACGTCGCGAATGCGAAGAGGAGACCGACCACGACCACCAGGGCCACCACGACCACCGTGTACCACATCGCTGCCGCACCTTCCTGCTCACCTGCCGAGCGTTGCAACCTGCTTCGTCACGACATGAGCGTACCACAGATCCGTACTAATACGCGTATCAGTACGGATCTGAAGGGCTGGAATGGTGCGGGGCTATCCTCGTGCCATGGCTGCCCCCCGGGGGAGATCGCGAAGCCCTCGTTCGGGCGAAGCGACGAAGACCAAGGCCCGGAGGGCCGAGTGGGGCACCATCTCGCGCCAGCAGGTCGTCGACGTCGCGACCCGGGTGGTGAGAGGCGGCGGCTACGAGCAGATGACGATCCGCAGCCTCGCGGCCGAGCTCGGCGTGGCACCCATGTCGCTCTACGGGCACGTGCGGAGCAAGGAGGACCTTCTCGACGAGGTGGCCGACCGGCTCCTCGCCGAGGTGTGGCGCCCAGATGTCTCCGAGGAAGAGTGGCAAGCGTGGATCACGGAGGCAGCGGACAGGCTGCGACGCCTCCTCGTCGAACAACCGGCGGCGTTGCACGTCTACCTGCGCCGTCCGGTCGTCTTGGCATCGGCGATCGCGCGGATGGAGGCGATGATGCGGGTCCTCAGGGGCGCCGGCCTGAGCCGCGCGATGGCGACGCGCGCGTACGGGGCCATCCACACGTACACCATCGGGTTCGCTGCCGTGGAGGCGTTTCGGGAGCACGAGGTTCCTTCGGCCGAGGGTGCCAGTGAGCTCGCACGTCAGCTGGCGGCGTACACGACGCCGAAGCAGTTCGCCGCGGGGCTGTCCTACCTCCTCGGAGGTGTGCTGCTCGAGGCCGGCATCGCCGAAGGGCAGGACCTGCTGTCCCCGGGCAAGGGACGCTGAGCTCGGGGAGGAGAGCACC
Organism: Actinomycetes bacterium; assembly: GCA_021850345.1. The sequence goes on from JAJZMN010000085.1 coordinate 9,992, forward strand.
TTTGGCAAGTCGCGGCCGACGTGAAGACGAGAGCGGGAATGGACACGCCCCGCGGCGGGTTCCCGACACCGTGGAGACCCCCGGCTCGGACCTCGTCACCGTCTACTGGCGGCCTGGTTGCCCGTACTGTGCGGCGCTTCGCCGAGGGCTGCGCCGGGCAGGGCTGGTGCCCACGGAGGTGAACATCTGGAACGACCCCGGAGCGGCCGCCATCGTGCGGTCCGTCGCCGGAGGAGACGAGACGGTGCCGACCGTCGTCATCGCCGGAACCGGGTTCGTCAATCCCAATGTGCGGACCGTGCTCGACGCCGTGCGCGCCGTCGCCCCCGACCTCGTGGCGACCACGAGACCTGCGGAGACCGTTCGGCTGGCGAACGTGTTGCAACGGCTGCAATGGATCGTCGTCATCGCCCTCGTGATGGCCAGCTTCGCCGTCGAAGCCGCCGGGCATACCGGCGCGAGCTGGGCGATCGACGGCGTCACCCTCGCGGTCTTCGGGGGCTTCCACCTGTTCCGGCGGGGCCTCGAGGGGACCCGGGATCCGGGCACGTCAACAGGGCGAGGTGCATCGTGAGCACGGTCGAGCGCGGTGATACGGTCGAGGGCACGCCTCGGCGAGGTCCGCGGCCTCTTCGCACCACGCTGCGTGCGCGCAACGAGGAAGGGGTGCGGACGGTCGTCACGACCCGTGACGGACAGTCGCTCGTCACCGACGAGCCCGTCGGCCGCGGCGGCACGGGCAGTGCCCCGACCCCGCTCGAGACTGTCGTCGGGGCCTTGTGCGGCTGCAGCGCGGTGACCTTCGAGCGCGCGGCACGAGAGCTTGGCCTCGCCTATCAGGGGATCGACTTCGAGGCCGCGTACCGCCTCGACCGCCGCGGACTGCTCGGGGAGGCCCGGGTTCGCCCCTACTTCGACACGGTCGACGTCGACGCACGGGTCCGCACCACCGCGCCGAGCGAGCTGCTCGCCCAGGTCGTCGAGGTCACCGAGAGCCGTTGCCCGGTGCGCAACCTGCTCGTCGACGCGGGGGTGGCGCTCACGATCACCTGGAGCGCCGTCGCCCCCTGAGACCCTTCCCTCAGGGCGCCTCGACGACGCGGATCGCCACGACCGAGCCGGACCCGAACAGATCAGGCACCGTGAGCCCCATCGCTGCGAAGAGCGCTGGCGGAACCGAGATGTCCGCCAGGTAGAGGGCCCCGACGCTGGGCGCCTGACCGAGGCCGACCTTCGGCAGGGCGAGGGTCATCGTGGCCTCGGCTTGGACACACGGCGTCGCCGCGATCCCGCCTGTGAGGTCCAGGCCGCTCGGCGTGTCGAGCGCGAGGACCGGTGCCGACGTGGCGTTCGCCCACTCGATGAGCTCGGCGAACTGGCCGCTGGGGTCGCCGGACAGGCCGTAGCCGATCAGGGCGTCGATGATCACGTCGGCGGGCGGTGGCTCGTCTCGCACCTCGACCCCGAGGCGCTCGACGATGTCGAGCTGGTGGGCGGTCACCGGAGCGACATGGCGTGAGGCGAGCGTGACCGCGACGGCGGTCCCACGGTTGTGCAGGTGCCGGGCGGCGACGAGACCGCCGCCGCCGTTGCCACCGGGCCCGGCGAGGACCGTAACCGACCGGGGCGAGAACAGGCTTCGGGCGAGGTCGGCGAGATTACGTCCGGCGTTCTCC
>JAJZMN010000085.1:11677-12447 GCA_021850345.1 Actinomycetes bacterium
GGCGAGCTCGATGCGGAAGTCCTCGATCATGGAGCGATCCACGGCTCGCATCTGGGCGACATCGATCCCCGGGACGCGCTCGCCGCCGGGAAGAACGAACCGCGCCGTCGTCACTGGGTCATTGGGTCGTTCGTCGTGGCGTCGCCGCGAGGTTGAACGCCGAGTTCACGAGCCCGACATGGGAGAACGCCTGGGGGAAGTTACCGACGAGGCGGCCTTCTCCGACGTCGTACTCCTCGGCGAGCAACCCCACGTCGTTGGAGAGACCGACGAGGCGGTCGAAGAGCGCTTCGGCCTCTTCGCGCCGCCCTGCGAGCACGAGCGCGTCGACGAGCCAGAAGCTGCAGGCGAGGAACGCCCCTTCGCCGCCGACAAGGCCGTCGGCGCTGCCGTCGTCGCCGATGCGGTATCGGCGCACGAGGCCCTCCTCGCACAGCTCGGAGGCGACGGCATCGATGGTGCGCGCGATGCGGCCGTCGTCGGGCGGGAGGAAGCCGACGAGCGGCAACAACAGCAGGCTCGCGTCGAGCTCGGTCGAACCATATGCGCGCACGAAGCAGCCGCGATCGGTGTCGAGGGCGCGCTCGCAGATCTCGGCGTGCATCTCGGCTCGCAGCGCCCGCCAGCGCTCGAGCGGACCGTCCAGGCCGGCCTCCTCCACGGCGCGTACTGCCCGGTCGATCGCGACCCAGGCCATCACCTTGGAGTGGGTGAAGTGGCGCCGCCCGGAGCGGACCTCCCAGATGCCCTCGTCGGGGTCGCGCCACACC
>JAJZMN010000185.1:0-11860 GCA_021850345.1 Actinomycetes bacterium
CTCCGCCGTGTTCCTGCTCGTCATGTTCTCGGTCGACATCGTCGTCGGCCTCGCAAACCCGCGGCTGCGAGCTCAGGGCCGGTGACGACCCCAGCGCTCGGACTCGAGTCCGGGGCACCTTCTCACGTCCGGTCGCGACTGGCGCGCCTTTCGTGGCGCGAACTTGTCGGTGGGGCCGGCGTCGCCGCCTTCGTGCTCGCAGCGCTGCTCGCCGGGATCGTCAGCCCCGACTCCCCCGATGCGCTTTCGATCGGGAGCCGGCTGCAGGGTCCTTCGGCCGCCCATCTGCTCGGGACGGACCAGCTCGGTCGGGACCTGCTGAGCCGCATCCTCTACGGCCTGCGCCCCTCGCTCGAGTCCGGTTTTGCGGCGATCGCGCTCGCGGCGGTCGTCGGTGTCGTGCTTGGCCTCCCGTCGGGCTACTTCGGCTCGGTGTTCGACACTTTGGTGACGAGGATCCTGGACCTTCTCGTCGCATGGCCCGCAATCTTCCTCGCGCTCGCGATCGTGCTCCTCCTTGGCACCGGAGAGGCGCAGGTCATCATTGCGATCGGCCTGGCAGAGGTGCCGGTCTTCTCGCGTCTCGTGCGCTCGATCGCGCTGGTCGAGGCGCGCGCGGACCACGTGGTGGCGGCGCAGGCGGCCGGCGCGTCATCGTTGCGGATCATGGGCCGGCACATCTTCCCCTTCGTTGTCGCGCCGCTCGTCGTCCAGTTCGCGATAGCGGCGCCCCAGGCACTGGTTGCCGAGGCGTCTCTTAACTACCTTGGCCTCGGGACGCATCCACCCGCGCCCTCACTCGGCGCGATGGTCAGCGAGGGCCAGAGCTTCCTCGCCTACGCCGCAGGCCCGGTCATCTTTCCGATCGTGGTCATCGTCGCCCTCGTCGTCTCACTCACGATCCTTGCTGACGGCCTCCAGGACCGCCTCGATCCGCACCGCGGAGGTGGGAGACGGTGAGGGTGAGCGCCGCCGCCGGGCCAATTGCGGCCCAGGGAAGCGAGATCGTCCTCGAGGCGCAGAACCTGCGGGTGCGGATCGGCACGCGCAACGAGGCGCGCCATCTCGTGCGGGGCGTTTCGCTGACTCTGCGACGCCGCCGCACGCTTGCGCTCGTCGGCGAGTCCGGATCCGGCAAGACGCTCACCGGTCTTGCAATGATGGGGCTCACCCCGCCGGGGACCGCGATCGAGGCGGACCGGCTGCGGATCGGTGAGAGCGACCTCAGCCGCCTCGGCGAGGCCGACTTCGCCCGCGTGCGTGGCCGGCGCGTCGCGATGGTCTTCCAGAACCCCATGGTGGCGCTCAACCCGGTGCTGCGCATCGGGCACCAGTTCGCCCAGGTGCTCACCGAGAACCTCGGTGTTTCACGTGCCCATGCGCGCAGCCGCGCCCTCGAACTGCTTGAGTCAGTGCGGGTCGCAGACGGCGCACGTCGTCTCGGCCAATATCCCTTTGAGATGTCCGGGGGCATGCTCCAGCGCATCATGCTCGCGCTCGCGCTCTCTGCCGAGCCCGACGTCCTCATCGCGGATGAGCCGACGACGGCGCTCGATACCACGCTCCAGGCGCAGATCATGGCGCTTCTCGCCGAGCGCCAGGAGCAGGTCGGGATGGGTGTCGTCCTCGTCTCCCACGATCTCGGTCTCGTGGCCGGTGTCGCTGACGAGGTCGACGTCATGTACGCGGGACGCGTCGTAGAGCGCGCGCCGACGCGTCAGATCTTCTCGACACCGCTGCACCCGTACACCCAGGCACTGCTTCGCACGGTGCGCGAGATCGCGTCGCCGACGACGTCGAGGCTCTCCCCGATCCCGGGTTCGCCACCGCGCCTCGACCTCATCACCCCGGGCTGCCCGTTCGCCCCGCGCTGCCCGTTCGTCGTGCCCGAGTGCACGACCGCGCTGCCCTCGCTGCGCGTCGTCGAAGCGGACCACGAGGCCGCGTGCCACCGGGTGGGCTCATGAGCGGGGACGGCGAGGTGCTTCGCTCGCCGTCTTTCGTTGAGGTCTCCGATCTCGTGGTGCAGTTCCGCGTGCGCTCGCGCGGCGTCGGGTCGCGCGCTGCGGTGGTGCGCGCCGTGGACGGCGTGTCACTCAGCGTCTCGCGCGGCGCGACCGTCGGGCTGGTCGGGGAGTCAGGCTCCGGCAAGAGCACCTTCGGACGGGCGCTTCTCCGGTTGACCCCGGCGACGGCGGGCTCCGTGGTCTTTGAGGGGCGGGAGGTGCTCGGTGCCGGTCGCGACGCGCTGGACCTGCTGCGCCGACGCGCGCAGATGGTGTTCCAGAACCCGATCGGAAGCCTGAACGCCCGCATGCGCGTCGGACGGATCGTGCGGGAGCCGCTCGACATCCAGAAGATCGGCAACCGGGCAGAGCGCAGCCGGAGAGTGCGGGAACTCCTCGAGCAGGTCGGCCTCCCCCCCGATGCCGCGCGCCGCTACCCCCATGAGTTCTCGGGCGGTCAGCAGCAGCGGATCGCGCTCGCGCGGGCGCTCGCGTCGTCGCCGTCGCTCATCGTTTGCGACGAACCGGTCGCGGCACTCGACGTGAGCGTCCAGGCCCAGGTGCTCGAGCTCATGAAGGACGTTCAGCATGCGACTGGCGTGTCGTACCTGTTCATTGCTCACGACCTCAACGTGGTGCGGCATCTCGCGCATGAGACCTATGTCATGTACCTCGGCGCCGTGGTCGAGCGGGGTCTCAGCGCGTCGCTGTTTGCCCGGCCGCGTCATCCCTACACCCAGGGACTCGTCGCAGCGACCCCCGTCGCCGATCCCGAGGGCGCCGCGCCGCGGCCTCTCCTGCGCGGCGAGATCCCGAGCCCGACGGAGGTTCCCTCCGGCTGCCGCTTCCGCACTCGCTGTGCCTTCGCACGCGCGCGCTGCAGCGACGAGATGCCAACGCTGACGCCGACACCGGACGGTGGCGCGGTGGCGTGCCACTTCTGGAAGGATCTACCTCCGTTCGACTTGCGTCCGGCATGATCCTGTCGAGTGCCGCGGTCCGTCGAGACCCCCCGGTGAGGTCACGGCATCTTCCTGCGGTCAGCACGATGATGAGCGTCCCCCGGCGCGTCGGCGCTCTGAAGGTGCGCCCGGCGGTCAGTTCCGCGGGACCGGTCCCGAGTGGCGCACCGTGGCGTTCCGACACGTCGAGCAACGCCGAGCGGGAAGCAGCGTGGCCTTGCAGGTCCGCGAAACAGGACCCGACGACGGCGCCGCGACCGCCACGCGCCGCCGACGGGATGATCCGTGCACGCGCGCCCAGCTTGCGACCGATCCCCGGGTTGTGTGGGAAGTGACCCGTCGGGATCGCTAGCGGGCGGCGCGAGAGGGCGCAGCTGCATTCCCGGGAAGGGCGGCAGATAGGATGATCGATGTCCTACAAAGATGAGCGTGCAGGAGAGCACAGATGCTCAGGCAAGGCTGTCTCCACGGATCGGCGCGCGCCGTGACGTGTCGCGTCCCCCGCGTCGGAACCGCGCGGCACCGGACGGCCAGATGACCGTCAAGCGACCGCGCACCGACGAGGTCGCTCCGCGTCCGACGAGGCGCCCCCCTCGAGTGCGCTCCGGCTCGTCGCTTGATCTGCAGGAGCGGGTCAAAGAGCTCATCCTCGAGAGCAGGCTTCCCGCGGGCCACCCCCTGCCGACCGAGTTCGAGCTCATGGAGCGGCTCAACGTGAGCCGCAACCCGCTCCGCGAAGCGTTGAAGGCGCTTCAGGCAGTGGGGATCGTCGAGGTTCGGCGTGGCTTCGGGATGTACGTCGGCAAGATGTCCCTTGGCGGCCTTGTCGACGAGCTCACTTTTCACGGACGTCTCTCCCTCCAGACGAGCCGGGAAAGCCTCCTTCATCTCGTCGAGATGCGCGAGATCCTCGAGCGCGGCCTCATCGAGTACCTCCTCGAGCTGCGCGGTGCCCTTGATTTGACCGAGCTGGCGGCCGTGCTCGCGCAGATGGAGGAGGAGGCCGTCAGCGGGGCGCACTCCGACGAGACCGACCGCGCCTTCCATGAGTTCCTCTACGCACGTCTCGGAAACCCGCTTGTCAGCCAGGTGCTCGGAGCCTTCTGGGATGCATTCCACGAACTGCAGAACCAGCTCCCGCCGATCGACGAAGAGCCGCTCGAGATGGTACGCCGCCATCGGCATATCTACGAGGCCGTCCGCCGCCGTGATCACAAGGGCGCAGTCGCGGCCATGGCCGAGCATTTCGAAGGCATTCGCGCGCGTCTCGCCACTTCGCCCGCAAACGCGCTCACGGGCACGTCGCGGCGTTCGCGCGAGTCTCCCGTCTAGCGCCCGACACCCCCTCTCCGCTCACCGAACCGCGTGCGGGGACCTCCGCGGCAACGCGCCGTCCTGGTGGTCGGCACCAGATTGAGGTAGATGCACGTGAGGTGGTGCGACAGTGCCGGTGTGGCGACGCGTCGAGGCCGCGTGGGTACGGCAGGGGCCGATGCGCTGCATCGCGCGGCCGAAGGGAATCGACGGGATGCACCCTGTCGCCTGCACGGCCCCCGAAGCGGCCGCGGCTCCGCTCAAGGCGAAAGGCACCGTGTGAGCGGGATCGCCACGTTGCCGGTGCCGGCGTCGCGGCTGCCGGCAGGCGACCGCGGCGCGCGCCACGGGATCAGGTCTCTCGCGAGTGCACAATACGACCGCCGATGATCGTGTGACGCACCGAGAAGCGTCCACCCTCTTGATCGATGATGACGAGGTCCGAGAAGGGGTGCGGCCGATCGATCTCTGCCCGTTGGCCGAGACCGATGAGACGACCCGGATTCATCGTCGCCATGCGCAGCACAGCGGCCGGCGCAAGACCAGCGGAGCCTATCGCCCAGTTCACGCAGTCCAGCAACGAGGACCCGGACCCCGCGAGATAGGGGGTGCCGGCGAGCGCGACCCGTCCGTCGGCGTCGACGGTGACGCGACCGCCGACCGTGAAGTCGTAGACGCCGGTCGGAAGGCCTGCCGCGGCGACTGAGTCGCTGATGAGGATCGAGCGGCTCGTGCCCTTTGCACGGATCATTGCAACAAAGGCATCGGACGGTAGGTGCCGGCCGTCTGCGATGAAGCTCGCGCTCAAGCGATCTTCAGCGAGCTGGGTCCAGATGTAGTTGGGATGGCGCGGTAGCTCGGCGTGCGCGCCGTTGCCGAGGTGCGTCGAGAGGCGGGCGCCCGCCTCGACAGCGTTGCGGATCTCATCGCGCGTGGCGCCGGTGTGCCCGATCGCGCACAGCACGCCCTGTCGGCGCAGCGCCGCGATGTAGCCGGGCGCCCCTGGGCTCTCCGGCGCGATCGTCACGATCCGTACGAGCGCGCCTCCCGAGCGTTGCCAGCGTGCGAATTCCGCGACATCAGGGGCACGGATGTACCGGGCGTCGTGCGCCCCTCTCGGACCGTCGTCGAGCGCGAGGGAGGGTCCTTCGACGTGGACGCCGGCGATCGTGTGGGCGACGAGCGGGTCTTGCCGGCGCGCTTCGGCGATGACCGACAGCGACCGGCAGATGCGCTCCTCCGGCCCGGTGACGAGAGTCGGACAGAAGGTCCCGACACCCGCCCTCCACTCCCTGGTCACGAGCTCGCGCACGTCGGCGACGCTGAGGTCCTCCGCGTTGAAGTCGAAACCGCCGTACCCGTTCACCTGGAGGTCAATGAGAGCCGGGGAGACGACTGGCAGGTCGCCGGGTGGGGCGTCGAGGTCGGTGACCGAGGTGACCCGACCGTCGGTGAGGTCGAGGGCGACAGTCCGGTCACGAGGTGTCCGCGCGACCAGGCGGCTCACGTGCGCGCTCGTGAGGTAGATCCGACGTCAGAACTGCGGCGTGCGGTCACGCGGCAGAGGGCTCCCGGGCCCTGGTACCCCTGACGGGAGCGATGGCCCAACTCGCGCACTGCCTCCGCGCCGCCAGAAGAGGAGTTACCTCCCGCCCCCCGTTGGGCCAAGCACACGACCCCGCGGTCGGCCAGCGAGCCGAGCGGCTGACATCGCGACGTCATGTTGTCACCTGTTGCGGGCTCACAGCCACCGCATCCTGTCCCTCAGGGGCGCGAGGAGGCGCTTGGTCACGTCGTCACCGCCCGGCGCGTTGCCACTGCGCAGCACCGGGGGCGCGATCCCTGCTTCGGCGAGCAGGATGATTGCGCAGGAGACGATGCTGTTCAAGGCGAAGGCACCGGCAAAGGTCGAGATCGGGGCGAACCTCTGCTCGACCGCCTCATGCTGCATCACCGCGTCCCCAACGGGAATGCAGGTGTCGACATGAATATCGACGATGTCGTGGAGGTTGGCCTTCGAGGGGTGACGTGCGGGGTGGTCGGCGGTGGTCGACTCTGCATGGAGACGGGATGAGACACCGATCACGGTCGCGCCGAGCTCGTGCGCCCGCAGGGTCGCGTCGATCACGACCGCGTTGATGCCGTAGGCATTGACGAGGATCAGAAGATCTCCGACGCCGAGACGATTGTCATCGATGACGATTCGGCCATAGCCGGGGAGCCGTTCGATGGCCATCGAGCGCAGCGCGCCGCTGGACATGAGGGTTCCGTCGTCGAGGATGGCGCTGATGTTCGCGAGCCCCCCCGCTCGGAAGAAGATCTCCTGGGCGGCGAGGGTCGAGTGGGCGCCCGGTCCGTAAACGTAGACGACTCCGCTTTCGGCGACCTTCTGTGCGACGGCCGTGCCAGCCCGCAGGATTGCGTCGGCCGAGGTCGAGCGCACAGTCTCGAGATGCTGTGAGATCACATCCCGGTAGTCGGTGAGAAACGCGCGGGCGCGCGCGGTCGCGGTCTCGGTCGAGAGATCCAATGCAGTTCTCCTTTCGGGGGCTACGCACACGGCGTTAGGCAAGCTGTGCCGCCGCCTCCGCGTCCAGATGGAGGGAGGCGTCGGGGTGGAGGCGCAGACTGGTGGCGGGGCAATCCGGGCCGATCGGCCCGGAAAGGGTTCTGGCGACCGCTGAGGCCTTGTGCTGACCAAGAACCGTTCCGATCGCCGATGTGGCGGAGAGAAGCGTCGGGATGGTCAGCGTGACGGCATGTGTCGGCACCGCCGAGAGGGAATCGAAGAGTCCCTCTTCGACCTGTTGGCGACGCGACGCGTGGCTGAGCTCGACAGATCGGGCCGCCTCTGGCTGGTCGAAAGCGGCATTCGGCTCGTTGAAGGCAATATGGCCGTTGGCGCCGATTCCGAAACAGGTGAGATCGATGGGTCCCTGGGTGATGAGGGCTCCGTAGCGCGCAGCTTCTCCGTCGGGGTCGGCGCCCGGATGCATGAGATGAAGGCCGCCCAGATTCACGCCCGCGAAGCGCTCGCGGACCCAGCGCGCGAACGACTGCGGAGCATTGTCCGGCAGTCCGACGTACTCGTCCATGTGGAAGACGACAACGCGGTGCCAATCGATTCCCGGCGCGCGCAGGAGTCTTGTCACCATTTCCTCTTGGGAGGGCGCGCTGGCCACGATCACGCGCAGCACCGCGCGCCGGGTCGCGAGCTTGCGGAGCGTCTCTGCGACCTCCATTGCGGCCGCCGTGCTCGCTTGCGCAGCAGTCGGGTGTATTGACACCCGGAGCTGGTCGACAACGAGGGTCTTCGCTGTGGTCATCGCTCACCCTTTCTTGGTGACGCCGCGTGTCCACGCGAAAGACGGCGCCGTGGTCTCTATGGTCGAATGCATTGCCGTGTGGGTCATTCGTGGCTTGCCCCCGACATGGAAGCGGGCGATCGCCCTCCGCTTGGAGGCCCGACAGCCCCGACGGGCTGCCGCGACGACGCGTGCCTACCGTGCAAGCCACGAGCCCGCCAAGCGATTGGCCGCACCGTCCACGTGACGCGACCTCTCGTGCAGGGTCGCTCTCGCGACCGCTTCCGGTGGCTCGGTTTGATCACCGGCTTGCGCTCTCCTCACCGGGACGACACGCGTCGAGGACACGTCCGCTACTGAACGCATCGTCGATCGCGAGTTCGGCCGCGCCGATGGCGCTGCCGAGGTGGCCGAGGGATGCAGGCATCAGCGTGAGCGAAGCAAATGACGTGTCGATGCAGTGTTCCTGTAAGGCCGCGCCGACGCGATTGACGAAGCAGGATGCGTCGCTCGCGGGGAGAGGTAGCTCGATCAGGATCATGTCGGGGTTGAGGAGGTTCACCGTGGCGCCGAGTGCGCTGCCCAGCGCCGATGCTGCCGTTTCGAGCGCGGCGAGGGCACGCGGTTCGCGCGCGGCGACAAGCGCTCCGACGTCGAGGCCCGATTCGGCGCGCGGGTCTTTGGGGCGGGTCGGCGCCACGTGGAGGCGTGACCCGGTGATGCTGCGCGCGACTGCCGAGAAGCTGGCAATCGCTTCGAGGCAGCCCCGTCTCCCGCAACTGCAGAGCGGTCCAGCGGGCTGGATGGTTGTGTGCCCGAGCTCTCCCGCGCTCGAGCTGGCACCGCGCCAGAGCGCACCGTCGATGATGATGCCCGCCCCAATGCCGGTTCCCGCCGAAACGTAGACGAGGCACGCGGCGCCTCTCGCCGCGCCAACGCGATGTTCTGCCAGTGCACCAGCATTGCTTCGGTTCTCAAGGCGCGTCGGGACCCCCGTGTCTTTCCGGACCATCTCGGCGAGGGGGACGTCTCTCCAGCCGAGGTTTTCTGCGACGACGACGTGACGGTGTGTCGCGTCGACGAGGCCGGGGATGCCGATGCCGATGCCGATGAGCTCGTCCTCTTCGACCACGAGCGTTCGCACCACCCGCCGCAGAGCGGCGCGTGCGCGGTGCACCGTCGTGGCAGTCATCGCGGTTGTCACCGTGCGCAGCACGCGTCCGTGCAGGTCACAGAGAACTGCGACGCAGTCGCCGCCGGTGAACACCGCGCCGATCGTGAGTCGAGAGGCCGGGCTGAACTGAAGACCGAGCGGGCGGCGTCCGGCCGTCCGCGAGGCGGCGCCGACGGCATTCTCGAGGATCACGCCTGAGCGGACGAGCTTCTGGACGAGCGTAGATACGGTCGCCTTGCCAAGGCCGGTGCGCCTGGCGATCGCACTCCGAGAGATTCCCGGTTGTGCGCGCAGCGCGCGAAGGATCCTCAACTCGTTGATCTGGCGAATCGACGTCGGCAGCGAGAGCAGGTCGTCCCCCCTTGCGGTCTCAGCCGTCGGGCGCTGGCGGAGGTCCTTGTGCTCTTTCGCCATCGGATAGGTCGTTCGGGTCCTTGTGCCGATCCCTGTCGCAGTGGCCCGGCAGCGAGGCTGCAGAGCTCGGGAGACCACTTCGACGGAAAGGAGAGAATTAGTTCGAAGTTCGACCAAATCCTAGGATGGCGATCCGAACGCGTCAAGACACCCCGACCGTCACGCGCCCCGCTGTGCCGTGCAGGCACCCACAGGCGCGACGGCTCGTGCTTCCTGCGGCGGGGACTGGCTTGCAATCTCTCGGGGGCTGACGCACGCTTGCAGCTCTTGGCAGCCGTAGGCCGGGCCGTGTGTGGTGCCCGGAGCGCCCGTTCCGGGATGGTGATCAGTCATGTGCGAGGTTGACTGGAGACTCGCCGCGCCGAGAGATGGTGCGAGTTCGCGGCGGGTAGGCGGGACGGAACACGGCGGAGACCGTCCGTGTCTCCGCAGTCGGCTCCGCAACGGCGTCCTAAGACGGCCGGCATCGGTGGCAACGGCGGACTCCGTGGCGTGCAGCCGCGGGGAGCAGACGCCGCTCACACCCGCGCGAGCCCCGCGGATCCGGCGCGGCCAGCTTGGTCGCGCCGAGGTCGTCTGTGGGCCCGATCGACCATGATCCCCCACGGGCGGGTCGTCGTGATGGGCGTCGCGGGCTCGGGGAAGTCGCTCGTCGCCTCGGCGCTCGCTGCCGAGCTCGGGGCGGACTTCCTCGAGGGAGACGATCTGCACTCCGCCGCAAACGTCGAGAAGATGCGGGCGGGCGTCCCCCTCACCGACGCCGAGCGGTGGCCGTGGCTCGCGGCACTGCGTCGGGAGCTGCGCGCCCGACCGGCGGTCGTCTTGTCGTGCTCGGCGCTGCGCCGTTCCTACCGTGACGCTCTACGGGGGGCGGGCGACGTCCGTTTCGTCTACCTCGCAGTCGACCGGTTCGAAGCCGAGCGGCGGCTCACGGCCCGTGCGGGGCACTACATGGGCGCGTCGATGGTCGAGAGCCAGTTCGCCGCCCTCGAACTCCCCACTGCGGTCGAGACCGACGTCGCGGTCGTCGACGCGTCCGCGGAGCCGCGAGCGGTGATCGACGCGGCGCTCGCCGCTCTCGGGCGGCTTGTCCCCGGCACGGCGGTCGAACCACTCAGGAGCTGGGGCGACCGATCGGCGGTGCTCGGCCCGGAAGACCTCGAAGGGGTGGTCGACGACCTCGTCATCGCGGAGATCATGGCGCTGCGGCCGCGCCGCATCCTTCTTGTTCCTCCGGACCACACCCGGCTGAACTCACGCGCCGGCGAGCTCACCGGTCTGCTGTTCCGCGCACTGGCGGCAGCGGGCGTCGAGGTGATCGTGCTGCCGGCGACGGGGACGCATCGCGCGATGACCCCCGACGAGGTCGACCGGCTCTTCGACGCGATGGTGCCCTGGAACGCGGTAGGCCAGCATGACTGGCGGGCGGGCGTGCTCAAGGTCGGGGAGATCACGGCCGACGAGGTCTCCGCGGTTTCCTCTGGCCGGCTCGACGTGCCGGTGCCCGTCGCGCTCGACGCCCGGCTGCTCGACAGCTTCGACCTCGTGGTCTCCCTCGGCCAGGTTCTCCCCCACGAGGTCGTCGGGATGGCCAACTACACGAAGAACCTCGTAATCGGACTCGGCGGGGCGCCGACGATCGATCAGACCCACCTGCTCGGCGCGCTCTGCGACATGGAGACGATCATGGGTCGTGCGGCGACGCCGGTGCGCGACGTGCTCGACGCCGCCTTCGACCGTTTCCTCGCTCCGAGGGTCCCGGTGCTCTTCGTTCTCACCGTGGTGGAGGATCGGGAGGAGGGGGCCGTTCTTCGCGCCGTGTTCGCCGGACGCGGCGGCACCGCGGGAACGGGCGGTGCGGCATACCGGGCAGCGGCGCGACTTGCCGCCGCCTGCAACGTCACGATCGTCCCGACTCCGCTGACGCGCGTGTCCTGCTTTCTCGACCCGGCCGAGTTCCACTCGACCTGGCTCGGGAACAAGGCGATCTACCGCACACGCATGGCGCTCGCGGACGGCGCAGAGCTTCTCGTGCTCGCGCCGGGGGTCTCGCGTTTCGGCGAGGACCCGACCATCGACGCGCTCATCCGCCGCCACGGCTACCGGGGCGCGCAGGCGGTGGTCCGCGCACTCGACGACGATCCTGTCCTCGCGGCGAACGCGAGCGCCGCTGCGCACCTCATCCACGGAAGCAGCGAGGGTCGCTTCTCGATCACCTACTGTACGGACCCGGATCGCGGTGGCCTGACCCAAGCCGAGGTGGAGTCCGTCGGCTACCGCTGGCGGCTTCTTCCCGAGGTGCTCGCCGAGCTCGACCTCGACCCAAAGGCGCGCAGCGGTCCGCGCCGCGACCGCGACGGCGCGCCCTTCGAGCACATTGCAAATCCGGCACTCGGCCTGTGGAGCGTCGCCGACCGCTTTGCCGACCCGCTGTGATCTCCCTCGAGCCGCCACGCGGCCGATCCGCGACGCGTTCTTGGGAGCAGGAGCGGTTTCGCCAAGTCGGCCGCGCCGCGGGCTCCCGGCGGTCGCTGAAGTGCCTGAAGTGGCGCCCGGGCGAAGACCTGCGCCGGCGCGCGTACAGTGGAGAGAGACGGGGCTGTAGCTCAGTTGGCTAGAGCGACTGGTTTGCAACCAGTAGGTCGTGGGTTCGAGTCCCATCAGCTCCACTCGGAGGTCTTAACG
>JAJZMN010000185.1:11870-12321 GCA_021850345.1 Actinomycetes bacterium
TCACCCCTTTGTCACCGCCACGGCCGAGCTTGTCACCGAGGGCAGTGACACCGCCCGGACGCGAAGCGACCCCGAGCCGAAGCCCGGGGTCGCAGCGCTCGCTCGGTGGAGTAGCTCAGCCGAGGAGGCGGGCCGTCAGCTCTTCGCCTGCCTGGCGCCCCATCGACGACACCGTGTGGACGTACATGGCCATCGTGATCGCCGGGGAGGCGTGGCCCGGCCAGCTCTTGGACGACCTTCACCGGGAGCCCTGACTGCACCATGAGCGAGCACGCCGTGTGCCTCAGGTCGTGGACGCGGATCCGTGGAAGCCCCGCGCTCTCGACGAGGGAGCGGAAGCGGTCACCGAAGTAGTCCGGGTGCCACGGCCGTCCCCAGTCGTCGGTGAAGACGTGGCCCTCGCCCTGCCAGTCCGGGCAGCGTAGCTGGGCGGCCTTCTGCGCCTTCTCAT
>JAJZMN010000056.1:0-9914 GCA_021850345.1 Actinomycetes bacterium
GGAGCGGCGCGAGGCGAACGCCGAGCCACCAGCCACGGCGCATCGTGGAGCGCTGCCATCGCTCGACCTCCTAGTTCGTGTGCTCCTACACGTTGCTTGATAGGAGGAGCCGTGGCCGTGCGCGCCGCCCTGTCGCGGTCGCCCAGATCGCCCTGGGGTTGATGTGCAGGCCCGCGCGAGGGCGTCGGGAGCGCCATGATGGTAGCGAGCCGCGCGCGGAGAGTTCTGGTCGGCGGTGCGGCTCGCGGGAGGTGTCCGTATGGGCCACGGCCACAGAGGACGCTGGCGTCGCTGGCCGTTCCGCCGGCGTCGTGCGCGGCTGGCGACGGGCGCGTCGCCGGCCTTCGCGGGCGTCGCCGCCGTTGTGCTCCTCGCGAGCGTCGTGCAGGTGTCGCTCGCCGCGATCCCGGTCGGTGCGGCGGTGCGCGGCGACGGCCTCATCGCGTTTCGCGACGCCGCAGGGATCGGGGTCGTCGACCCGCGCTCCGGGCAGGTGCACCTCCTCCTTGCCGTCCCGAGCGCCTGCACCTCGCAGCGCTCCGGGGCTCCCGCGCTCGAGCTGGGCGGGCCCGTCTGGGCGCCGTCGGGATCGGCTCGCGCGTCAGACGCGGACCTGTACTTCTGGCTCACCGAGCTCGGCTCGTCGTCCTCGCCGGGTTGCCGGCTCCCGTCGATGCCGCGCCTCTTCGGTGACGCCGCGCTCCTGGTCCAGGCGAACCCGGCAACCAGGCAGCTGCGGGTCGTCGCGACGGCGCCGACCGGGCTGCCGTGTCAGCCCGGCTACGACCTCGTCGCCACGTCCGCGGCGCTCGCCTTCACGAACGGCGGCTGCGACGAACCCGACGTCGAGGCGCTCGATCTGCCGCTTCGAGCCGAAGAGCAGCCCGTCACGGCCCGACCCCTCCTGCCAAAGGCCTTCTGCCGGCGCTGCGCAATCTCCGCGAGCGTGCTCGGCTCGGGACCCGGGGGAACCGTGCTCTACCAGCTGCGGGGGTTCCAAACGCCGAGCCCGCCGCCCCCGTCGCT
Organism: Actinomycetes bacterium; assembly: GCA_021850345.1. The sequence goes on from JAJZMN010000056.1 coordinate 1,027, forward strand.
GCAGCTGTTCGATCCAGCCACGAGCACGACCCGCCTCCTCTCGCCGTCGCCGCCCCCTTCGGTGCGCGCCGGGCTCGTCGCCGCCGCGACCTCGCCCGGGGGCGAACGCGTCGCCTTCGCCGGGAGCGGCGGGGCCGGGATGCTCGACCTGCGAAGCGGCCGGTGGGCGCCCTTACCCCTGCCGACCTGCGCGAGAGGATGCCACGGCGCGACCGCCGTCGCCTTCTCGCCCTCGGGCACGCGCCTCGCGCTCGCAGCGGGCAACGGGATCGTCGTCGACGCGCTCGTCGGCGGCTCCCCCGAGATGCTCCTCGCCGGCAGCGCCATCGCCGAGGTGAACTGGTCCGGCCCCGTCACCGCCTCCGCGCTCGGTCACGGGGCTCCGATTTCGATCTCAAGCGCGCTCGGGTCATTGTGGGCGCCCTTCGTCGCCGCAAGCACCGGTCCGAGCGCGCGCTGGCAGGTGGGACCGGCCCTGCCCTCAGGCATGCCGGCGCTGCTCGCCACCTTGCCGGGGAGACCCTCCGCCCTCCTCATGGTCTCCGACCACATCGCCCTCGCGGCGGGGACGGCTGGATCGATGTGGCGGAGCACCGACGGCGGGGCCCACTGGAAGACCGTAAGCGCGCACTGCATTGAGCTCCAGATGGTGACGAGGAACTTCCCGCCTTGCGGCGTCACAGCGATGGCGCGCCTCGCAACGGGGGTGGTCCTCGCAGGCGGCATCCTCGGGCTGTGGCGCTCCGACGATGCCGGGCTCACCTGGCAGCGCGAGACCTTTCGGGACGCGGTCGTCGAAGGAGGTCCCTTCGCCTCGGGCTCCACCGCCCTCGTGCTCGTGGCCCCTGCGAAGCCCTCCGGACTTCCCGTCGTCGGCGCCCCGTTCCTCACCCTGCTCGTCTCGAACGACGGCGGCCGCCGGTGGTCCACCGACTCGACCATCCCCCGGCGTGACCCCGACCGGGGCGCCGGGAACGCCTTCTTCGACCGCCTCTTCGTCCTCGCGCCCGGTGTGCTCGCCGCCTTCTACCGGACGGGCGACTGCTCGCTGCCCCAGGTGCTGCGGGTGAGCACCGACGCCGGGAGGCGCTGGCACTCGAGCGCGCTCGGCCCCGTCGTGCTCCCGAGCGCCCTCAGGCTGGCGGCAGGGTCGCGCCTCGTGCTCGCCAGCGCCTTCTGTGGCTCGGCGGCGCCCCGTTACGGTCAGGGCCTCTTCCTCCACGGTCTCGCCAGCAGCGGATCCTGGACGGGGGCGGGGATGCCCGAAGGCTTCCTCGACCTCGGGTCGACGGGCGCGACTCGCTTTCCCGCCTCGTCGCCGGTCACGACCTTCTCCATCGGAGCGCTCGCCTTCCCCGACGCCACGACCGGCGTGGCGATCGGGTCCGAGACGGCGACGGTCACCGATCGCTCGGGCCTCGTCCCCACCGAAGCCGCCACCCCGACGGGCCAGCTCGTCCTCGCGAGCGGGGACGGCGGCCGGCGGTGGTCGGAGGTCCCCGCACCGGGCAGCAATCCCCTCACCCTGGTGAGCTGTGCCGACGCCACGCACTGCCTCGCCGGCGGTCCGACCTCCGACGAGCTCGTCCGGCTCGCGGGCTTCGTGGCAGATCCGACCCTGTCGGTGTCGAGAACGTCATCCATCGGCTTCGAGCTGGACTTTGACGTCGGCGGGCTCCTACAGCGAGCATCCGGCAGTGACCCTCTTGTTCCTCTACCGAGCGTTCTGCCGCGTCCTCCAACTGGTCCCGCTCATCGGCCGGAGCAACGTTGATCTCGCCGTGGAGGTCGTCATGCTGCGCCACGAGGTGGCGGTCCTGCGACGCCAGGTCCACCGACCGGCGCTTCAGCCGGCGGACCGGGCGGTCTGTCGGGACTGGCACGACTGCTCCCCCGCAGGCGACTCGGAGGCTTCTTCGTCCAGCCGGCAACCCTGCTGGGTTGGCACCGGGACCTCGTCGCCGAGCACTGGACCTACCCACACGGCCAGCCCGGTCGGCCGGGCATTCCGACGGGCACCACCACGCTTGTCCTGCGGTTGGCAAAGGAGAACCCCGACTGGGGGCTACCGCCGCATCCACGGTGAGCTCGCCACCATGGGCATCGTGGTCACCCCCTCGAGCGTCTGGGCGATCCTGAAGCGTCACGGTGTCGAGCCTTCACCGCGCAGGTCCGGGCCGAGCTGGGCGGAGTTCCTCGCCGCACAGGCCAGGGGCCTGATGGGGTGTGACTTGCGATGTCGACACGGTTCTCTTCCGCAGGCTCTACGTCCTCGTGTTCATCCATCACGACACGCGTCTCGTCCGCATCGCCGGGATCACGTCGAACCCGGTGACCAGCTGGGTGACCCAGCAGGCCCGCAACCTCTCGATGGAGCTCGCCGACCAGGCGAACGCGGTCAGGTTCCTCATCCGCGATCGGGACGCCGAGTGCACCGCCTCCTTCGACGCCGTCTTCGACGCCGACAACACCAGGATCGTCACCACCCCCGTCCGGGCACCTCCGGCGAACGCCATCTGCGAGCGCGTGATCGGCACCATCGGGCGCGAGTGCCTCGAGCGGATGCTCATCCTCGGACGGCGCCATCTCGAAGCCGTGCCCGCCGAGTACGGCAACGCGCACCGTCCGCACCGCTTTCTCGGCCAGCGATCGCCGTTTGCGTTCGATGCGACCCCGGCGCCGATCGACGACATCGACCCTGCCACGCTACGAAGAACCGACTGCCCGGGCGGACTCATCCACGAGTACCGGATGGCCGCCCGAGGTGGGCGGACGGGGTTCTCGGTTTCCACAGGGTCGTGTTCTCCGTGCGCAGCCTCTCGAGCTGGTCATCGGCCCTCTGGTCGCCCATGCCGTCAAGTCGAGCAACATCAATAGCGTTTCGCGAATCCGAACGTCAGGGGCCGAAGCGACCCTGCGGGGGAGGTGAATGGTTGCCAACGAAAGCCTACGCGCCCGAGCCTATCGACGAGCCGGCTCGCCGGGCGCTGCACTGGCGTCGTGGCCGCTTCCTCGCGGCAACCGCTCTGCCCACGCGGCGAACCCGACTCGGGAGAGGTCGAGCTCGTAGTGCTCGCATGGATGGTGGCGTCCGTAGACGTGATGGCGGAACTCGGGCAGGCGGGTGAAGCCAAGGCTCTCGAGCAGCTGCTGGTACTCGGGATCGGGCGTCGAGGCCGCGTAGATGCCGTTCCTCGCGAGAAGGGCGAACATCTCCTTCACAAGCCGCGCCCGGGTCGGCGAGGCGGCGTCGCCGAGGTAGGCGGCGTGACTGAAGTGGTAGGCGATCGCTTGCTCTGGTCGCTCGGCGAGGCCGTCGCGATGCGCCCACCTTCCCTCGGCGTAGGGACCGATCGCCGGGTGCGCCCGAAGCAGGTCGAGCGACTCGACGCAGATCGGCACGGCGGCGGCGAAGCCGACGAGACGCTGGTTGTCGCGCCGACGGACGAGGCGCAGGAGGGTGCCCGGGTAGGTGAGCAACGCACGCGTCGCTACGACCATCTCGGACGGCCGGGGCAGCTCCATGCGCTGGGCCCCCCACCCGTCGAGGACCGACTCGAGCTCGTTCACCGCTGCACGGCGCGGCGAGGTGGTGTGGAGCAAGCGGGGCTCGTCCGGGCAGAACAAGACGTCTCGGAGCAGCGTCTGGTTGGCGAGGAAGAGATGGTCCGCGACGAGGCGCTCGCGGGCGGGCGGGGCGACCTCGTCCATGCGGCGCCGGTACTCCGACAGAGCCGCAAGACGAAGGCATCGAGACCGCTCGGGGTCCCGCCACTCCAGGTCGTGCGCGAGGAGCAGGCGAAGGTCGTCATGGAGCGTGAGGCCGTGATCGGTCAGCTTCACGCCCGGGATCCGAGACAGCGCGACGAACGCCTCACGACTCACGCGTGCCCCAACAAGGCGCGAGAGCATCGCCTGGTCGGCCTCGCGCACGACGCTCAAGAGCGCGAGGAGCTCGACCTCGTCATCGGGTACGCTCCGCAACCAGCGCTCGAGCAACGTCGCGCGGACCTCGGCGAGCGCAGAGCCGTCCGGCCTTCGAGACCGCCGCTCGGCGAGCACCGCGTCCGCGCCGAGCGCCAACGCGCCCGCCGTTCTGCCAAGGCGGGTGATGAGCGACAAGGCGGCGTCGTCGCCGACGCCGCGGCGCTTGAGGTAGGCGAGGGCGTCGGCGTCGCTCCAGGCGTCGAGCTCGACGAGGCCGGTACGCTCCCAGCCGGGCGTCCCCGGGCCAAAAGGCAGCGACCGCGCCGATCTCGCTGCGAGGACGACCGCCACCTCGCCGGCGAGATCGGCCAGGACCTCGTTCTCGAGGTAGGAGCGAAGCGGGCCGAGCTCGTCGACGTCGTCGACGATCACGACGGCGCCGCGCTCGTTCGCCCAGGTGACGAACGACTCGTGGCCGTCGACGCCGAGCGCGCGCCAGAGCTCCTCCCTGCTCTGCTCGCGCCAGGGACCACGACCGAACGCGACGGCTCGCTCGCCGCGGAGATGAGCCGCAAGGGCCCGGAGGAACGTCGTCTTGCCGGCCCCGACGACCCCGACGACCCCGACGACGCGCACGCCGGCGTCGCCGACGAGCCGGCAGCAGCGATCGAGCTGCTCCTCGAACTCGCCGCGCAGCTCGACACCCTCGGGCGGTCGCGGCCTTGCCGGCAGATTGTCGCGCGCTCGCTTCGAGGCAACATCATGCCTGTCTCGGTCTCGCGCCCGGCCGTCGCCGGCTGCGAGAAAGCGGCGGCGAGCGGCCCGGTAGACGGCAGCGACCTCGGCACCCACCTCGAGGTCGAGCTCCCGGCGAGCCTCTTTGTAGCGCCTCCACTGACGTTCGATCTGGTCGCGGTCCTTGAGCATGCCGGCGAGCTCGATCGCCCGGAGGAAGGGGCCCTCCTCGGAGCGGTCGAGACGAGCCAGATCCTCGAGCCGAGCGAGCGCCTCGCCGAGCTCGCCTCTCGACACGAGCAGCTCGACGAGCGACTCGAGCACGCCCCGCTGGAGCTGACCGACACGCTCGCGCTCTTCTGCGACCCAGTCGTCCTCGAGAAGAGGCAGGAGCGGATCGCCGCAATAGCGAAGCGCCTGTCGCAGCGACGAGAGGCTTGACATCGCTGCGAGCGCTCTCAGCATCCCCACGTCGACGGCCGCCGGCTCCTCGCAGCGCCAGGCGAGACCCCTGCGGGACGATTTGAGCACCTCTCCAAGCGCCGGTGAGGCGCGCAAGACCCTGTGCAGCGCCTTGCGGAGGTTCGTCAGCGACTGAGCGCGGCTCGAATCGGGCCAGAGCAGCTCGGCAAGCTGGCCCCGGGCCACCGGCGTCCCTGGCCGCAGCGCGAGGTAGGCGATACAGGCCTGGCAACGGACCGGGAGCGCGACACTCTGGGGCGCATCGGGCGTGTGGAGCCGGAACGTTCCGAGGAGCTCGAGGCGGAACGGGAGCACCTCGCGCGGCCCCGGCCCGCCGAGCCCGAGGTGGCGCACCCGGGAGTCGCTCCGGCAGCTCTCGATCAGCGAGGTCCGCATCGTTGCACGGTCGGTGAGTCGCTCAACACCGTAAGTGCCCGTCGGGCCGCGCCGCGCGCACCGACCGCTGCACCTGGTCGCGGCGCTGCATCTGGCTCGTCATCTATGCTTGAGGGGGGTCGCGTGCACCTCGTGCAGCTCCTCTCCCGTTCGCGTCCCTTTGGGCCTCGGTCGGCAGAACACGAGGGGCAACGAGGAATGAGGATTGCCGCTCGATCTCCCCGGCGCTCGAAAGCCTACTTCCACCGTGTCGGTTTCGCTGGGGGCGGGGGGCAGGGCGAAAGGCGCGTCGTAGCTCTTTGCCGGCCCGCGCTGCCGACTCCTCCTCACTCGGGCGAGCCGCTTCCTACCTCCTCGTAGCGGGCGACCGTGAACGCCATAACCGTCGGCACGTCGAGCGCGAACACGACGAGCGTGAGCACGAGCACGGCCAGCGTCGCTCCCCTCGTGTGGTCGTAGACGAACACGAACCCGAGCAGGGCAGCGATGACGACGTAGGCGAGGACCGCCCAACGGACCACGTGGAAGAAGCGTCGCCACGCGAAGCGTCGCACCCTGGCGAGCAGGCCGAGCGCGGCGACGGTGCACGCCGCCCCTCCGGTGAGCAGGCCCACGGCCGGCCCGAGCGGAGGCGGGCTCGGCAGGTGCGCCGCAACGTAGACGCCGCCGGACAGCAGGAGGGCGACCGAGGCCACGATGAGCTCGGCGACGGGAGGGAGCCGCCGTTCAAGCACCGATGCCTCGCCCTCGCTCTTGGAGGGGTGCGCGGTGCTCATGTGGTCGCGAGCCTTGTCATGATGACGAGCGTTGCCACCTGCATCGCCCCGGTCACACCAGCCGTCACGATGAACCGCCGCATGAGACGCGCGATGACCTGCCCGTTCGGGGAGGGTTTGCGCAGTTCGAAGAGGACGGCGAGGTTGGCGGGCTCGAGGACCCCGAGCGCCACGACCGCGAGGACGGCGACGACGATGAACGAGGCAACCACCCAGGAGTGGTGCGAGTAGGAGGCGTCGATCGTGCCGAGGTGCCGGGCAAGCTGCCACCCTGCGGCGAGCGTGCACACGACGAGCGTCGGCATGATGAGGATCATCTTCGGCATCAGCCGCGTCGTGAGCTCCATGCGCGCCGGGATCGCGAGGCGACCGAGGATGGGCCCGAGCACGAAGCCCAAGAAGAGGTCGAGCGCCGTCCACATCCCTCCGCCCACCACGTGGAAGGCGTCGAGCGCCCAGAGCCGGTTCGTCTCGATCGCCGTGACGAGGCCGGCGACAACCACCGCGACGACAAGAAGGCCTTTTAGGGGGACGACCTGGAAGCCACCGCGGGCCGCGTTGCCTTCTCGCAGCACCTCTGATCCGGCCGAGCGGCCGAGGACGACCCCCTCGTCGAAACTGGTCATCGCATCACCATCCTTTGCCGCTTCCTCCCACACGTCCTCCTCGCCGGTCGGCGACCCCGAGCTGCACCTCGGCGAGCACCGTCTCTCGCCCTCCCGGGTCGCCGACCTGGCAAGACAGGCCCCATGCCTACGCCGCGTACAGGTGCACGTGCACGCCCTTGAAAGTGTTCGTCGCCGCGCCCGTCACAGTTGCCGGGTGCAGGTACCAGATGCCGTAGGCATCCCCGATGATCGTGTTGTGGGCGACGGTGATCGAGAGCGGTCCCACCGTACCGACGAGGACCCCGGTCGTCGCGTGGTCCATCGGCTTGAAGTCGGGATCCCCGTCGAGGTTGTTGACCTTGATGGTGTTGCCCTCGATCACGTTGCCGTTCATGTACTGGCCTGGCACGTGGCTGTGAACCGTCACCCCTGAGTCACCGTTGCCAGAAACGGTATTACCTTCCACCACGTTGTCGTAGACAGCACCGCCGGGAACCGGCGTTGCCAGGACGATGGCGCCTGGGTTGTCCTGGACAACGTTGTTCTTGATGATGTTCGCGTAGTCGCCGCCCGCGCGCGGCCGCAGCTTGCCGTGGACAAAGCCAAGGCCGGCGTGACTGACGACGATGATGCCGCCATCGTGGTCGTGTTCCACCGTGTTTCCCTCGACGAGATTGTGGTCGACGGGCCCGAACTCGTCAGTGAGGAGAATTCCTCCACCATTTCCCTCGACGATGTTGTCCTCGACCACCGAATCGGCGGCGACCATGAGATGGATCGCTTCGCCACAGTCGCCGGGGACGTTGTCCAAGGCGTTGCACTCACGATAGGACGAGTGGGTGACGAGCTTCTCGCTGAAGTTGCCCCGGTCGTTGCCGGTGACCACGTTGTCCTTTACCGTCACGTGGGTGACGGGGACACCGGGCTTGCCGACGACGAGGATCCCCTCGCCGATCGCGCCCGTGACGGTGAAGCCCTCGACGGTCGACCCCGGCGTGGGCACGGTTATCCCGTTGTCGGCGCCGGCGGCGTCGATGTTGGCGTGCTCGCCCTCCAAGGTGAGCGGCTTGACGACCGTCACCTGGCCGCGATAGGTGCCCGGGCACACGACGACCGTCGAGCCCGGAGCCGCTTGCTTGATCGCCGCCATGATGGCGCTGAAGCGTGCCGTCGTGCACGACGTGCCCGCCTTCGAAGCGCTGCCCGTCGGGGCGACGTAGACGTCCTTTGGCCCTTGGACGGCGCTCGTCGACTGGGACAGCCCGACGCCCGCCACCCAGGCGAGGAGGGCCGCCGCCGGCCATCGGCGGGCGGTGGCACAGCGACGGCTCAAGGCATGACGGCGTTCCCCTTCGACACCCATAGGTCGCTTCATCGACTTTCCCTCCCAAATGTTCGTTTTGGCCCGCTCGTGCGACCGAAAGCGCTCGGACCGCTTCTCCTGCTTGCTTTTCCAGTCTCACCAAAGGGCCCATCCACGGCGCCCGCGACGGTCACGGGCCGTCCGAGCGCGGCACCTCATCACTCGCTCGGTGGCCGGTGACGAAGGCGACGAGGTCGTCCGCGCTCGTGAACAGCGCGCGCTCCCGTCTCGACAAGCTCCGCCTCCCCCCAAGACGCCCCTCCTCCAGCGCTTCGGAGAGGCGGTGGAGCACGAGGGCCGCCGATCCGATCACGGCGGTGAGGGCTCCCCCGACGACCGCTCGTTCGATCCGCCTCGCCGGGTGAGCTCGAGCTCGAGCTCGGCGATGGCGGGCGACACCTGCAGTCCCAGCTCTCTTGAGACCGCTCGCGCCCGAGCGCAGAGCTTCGCGACCTGAGCGGTCCGGCGGCGGCGAGGAGCTTGGCGAGGGCCACGTAGCGTCGCTCGTCGGCAGGATCGGCCTCGAGGCCGAGACGAAGGCAGGTCTCGCCAAGCGCCGTGCTCGACTCGGCGAGCGCCGCATCGGCCGCCGCGTCGAGCAGGCGGAGCCGTTCTCGAGGG